>JAUICT010000043.1 GCA_030429325.1 Bacteroidia bacterium | reverse complement strand
CGACCTTTATGTTCTTAAGTTCTTACGGGATGACCAAGGCCGTATCTTATTTAGCAACGGCGCTCCAAGAAAAACAGACCTTCCAGAGCTTATTGGAAATTTAGATCCTAAATTCAGCTTAGGTTGGAACAACAATGTTACATTCAAGCGTTTCTCCTTTGGGGCTTTGATCAATGCCAAATTCGGCGGAAAGGTCTTCAGCCAAACCGAGAGTATGCTTGATGGTGCCGGGGTTTCCCAACGTACTGCAGATGCCCGTGACGCTGGTTCCGTGGCCGTCAACGGTTTTGATGAGGATACCGGAACAGCCGTTACCAGTGTTGATCCTGAAACCTGGTTCCGTGCCATTGGTGATAGGAACGGTGTTGGTGAGGCTTACGTATACGACCGTACCAACATTAAGTTGAGCCAGCTATCCATTGGATATAACTTTGATATGTCCAATTCAAGTCTGCCCATTAAAGCAGCTAGCTTGTCCTTTATAGGTAACAACCTTTTCTTCTTGTATAAAGATGCACCATTTGACCCTGAATTGGCAATGAGCACGAGTCAAACTGCACAAGGTTTGGATAACTTTAACTTGCCATCTACAGGAACTTACGGGTTTAACCTAAAACTAACATTCTAAAAAAAACAGTATGAAAAAGTTTTTATATCTCTTAACCCTGGTAGCGGCCTTCAGTTCATGTACTGAAAATTTTGAGGAAACGAACACAAACCCCTACCAGATATCCAACGAATCATTGAAGCAGGATTTTAACCATGTTGGTGCTTTCTACCCTTCAATGCTTAGCCAGATCTTTGGGAACCAGGTTAACCATAACCTGACCAATACGTCGTTTGCCCAGCACTTGGCGCAACCCACTCCATTTACAGGTAACATCAACAATACTACCTATTATATCCGATGGAACGGATATTGGGGACGTGAATACAACAATGTTATGGCGCCAGCCAAACAGGTTATTGAGATTGCCGAGGCGGACGGGTATACCATGTTCGTGGAATGGGCTAACTTGATCAAGATTCTATCCATGTCTAGGGTCACTACTTTTTATGGCCCCGTAATTTATACCAATTTTGGTACTGAAGGCGATGTATTGTACGACAGTGAACCTGCTTTGTATAATGCTTTCTTCAGTGATTTGGATAGAATTATTGCTGAGTTTAGTGCAAATATGGACTATACTGGTCTATCTGATTTTGATGCCACTTACGGTGGAGATGTTTCTCAATGGGCCAAGTTTGCCAATTCAATGCGCTTACGATTGGCCATGCGCATCTCCAAAGTTGACCCAACCCTAGCTAGAACGCAAGGTGAGAAAGCTTTGGCTGACCCTGTAGGATTGATTGAAACCAATGGAGACAACATGAATATTTCCTTGTATGGGAATAAATTCCACCCTGCCCAGATTTGCTTTGAGTGGAACGATACCCGTATGAGCGCTACTATGGAATCCATTTTGGTGGGGTATAAAGATCCTAGAATCCATGCATTCTTTGATCCTGTATCCGATATGTCATTGGTGGCTGATCACCCAGAGTACCCTTACAAAGGTATACGTAATGGAGGGGAGCTTATTGCCAAAGATGACCATATTCCATTCTCAACCATCGACATAAGTTTTAACGACCCTGCAAAGGTGACTAAGCGAAAAGTATTGAGTGCCGATGAAGTACATTTCCTTAAAGCTGAGGCTGCCCTTCGTGGTTGGGCCGGTGCCGGTGATGCCCAGACCAACTATGAGAATGGAGTGAAAGCTTCCTTTGAATTGTGGGGTGCAGGTGGTGTAGATGCTTATCTTGCGGATGACACCAGTTTGCCTATTGATTATGATGGAGTGGTTTATCCAGACCCCATCAATGATTTCACCAACCAGATTACCAACACCATTGCTTGGGATGAAGCGGCAGACAATGAAACCAAATTGGAAAAGATCATCACTCAAAAATGGATTGCTGGTTATACCAATGAAATGGAGGCCTGGGTAGACTTTAGACGTACAGGATATCCTAAATTACCCCCCGTTTATCAGAACAGCAGTAACGCTGACTGGGGTGTAGTACCTGAAGGCGAGTTCATCAAAAGAATGCCTTTTGTGAACGATGAACGTGAAAATAACCCTGCTGGAGTAGCGGACGCCACCGCAAAACTTGGTGGACCGGATGAAATCAACACCAGACTATGGTGGGATACCGGAGGTCCCAACTTCTAAAGAGTGGGAAAACCCAAAAAAACCTGTGGGATTCCCACAGGTTTTTTCTTTTGAGATGAAACCAACCTAACACTCTACTACATGCGATCAATTTCTATCATCAGTGTCCTGTACATATTGGTGCTGACCTCCTGCAACCCTATTGATTCCAATAAATTGTTCTCCAAAATGCCCTCTGGCCATACCGGTATCAAGTTTAAAAACTTGGTCGTGGAAACAGATGAACTAAACATCCTTACCTATGGATACATCTATAATGGTGGCGGGGTGGCCGTGGGAGACATCAATAATGATGGGTTAATGGACCTGTACTTTACAGGAAGCATGGTAGGCAGTAGATTGTACCTAAACAAAGGTGATTTTAAATTTGAGGAAATTGCCGAAAAAGCTGGTGTTTTTGCAGAAGGATTATGGAACACCGGGACAGCCATGGCCGATGTAAACGGTGATGGACTTGTAGATATTTATGTGTGCCGTTCGGCCGCGAAAGATGCTCCAAAACGAAAAAACCTATTGTTCATCAACAATGGAGATCTCACTTTTACCGAAAAGGCCAATGAATATGGCTTGGACGATTCAGGTTACTCTACGGAGGCCAATTTCTTTGATTACGATAAAGATGGAGACCTAGATGTATTCGTACTAAACCACTCCGTACAGCCCTATTCAAGTTTTAGGAACACCTCCAAAGAATTAAGATCTGAATATATCCCAGAATATGCCGATCGTCTTTACAGAAATGACAATGGAAAATTCACCGATGTAAGCTCAGAAGCCGGTATTATTTCCAGCGTACTGGGATTTGGCCTTAGTGTTTCCATAGGAGACATTAATAATGACGACTGGCCAGACATGTACATTTCCAACGATTTTCACGAACACGATTTTTTATATCTCAACAACGGCGATGGTACTTTCACCGAGAGCCTAAAAAAATATATGGGCCATACCTCCTATTTTTCAATGGGTAGCGATGTGGCCGACATCAATGGAGATGGCAAATTGGACATAGTTACCCTTGACATGTTGCCCGAAGGCAACTTTAGGCAAAAAATGGTGCTGGGGCCAGACAACTATGACAAATATGATTTCTTGGTGAAATCCGATTTTCACCACCAATACATGCGGAATATGCTGCACATAAACAATGGCAGCTCATTTTCCGAAGTGGGACAGCTTTCCGGTATCCATGCCACGGATTGGAGCTGGGCTCCCCTACTCACCGATTTAGACAATGATGGTCTCACGGATCTCTTTGTCACCAATGGTCTTAAACGAGACTATACCAATATGGACTTTATGAACTTTGCCGTACAAAAACGCCTTGAAGAGATGGATTCTGGTGTGGAAATGGCCATAAAGGACCTCCTTAAAGAAATTCCCTCTTCCATTGAGGAAAACTATGCCTATAAAAACCTTGGGCATCTTAAGTTCGAAAAAGAGACCGCTGCTTGGGGTCTTGGAGGTAAATCACTTTCCAGCGGAGCTGCCTATGTGGACTTGGACAATGATGGCGATTATGACCTTGTGGTCAATAATATGGATGAAGAGGCCTTTATCTACCGTAACAATTCAGAGAAAATCACACAGAACAACTATCTAAAAATTCAACTCAAAGGAAAAGACAAGAACACCTTGGCCATTGGTTCCAAGATAATCGTTGAAGCGGACACCTTAAAACTTCAGCACGAACTCTATACATCGAGAGGGTTTCAATCTTCAGTAGACCCCTCCATAATTTTTGGTCTGGGTAAAGTTAGCACTATTGGGGAACTCAAGGTCATTTGGCCCGATGGCAGCATCACCCAAAAAAATAACATTGCCGTTAATCAAACACTGCAATTAGATCAAAATGAGGCAACGGTCCACGAAAATACCGTTGAAGAAATAGCAACGCTATTTACCGAGATTACACAAGACAGTCTTGTAACCTTCAACCACAAAGAAAATAGATTCATTGATTTTGAAAGGGAACTACTCCTCCCCCATATGCTCTCCACCCAAGGGCCAAAATTAGCAATATCCGATGTCAATGGCGATGGTTTGGAGGACATTTACATTGGAGGGGCTCAAGGTCAACCTGGAAAAATGTTCCTGAAAAAGGCCAATGGCAGTTATATTTCCTCAAGCCAAACCGTATTTGACCAAGATAGCAAGTTCGAGGACATAGGAGCTGTTTTCTTTGATGCCAATGGCGATGCCCAACCAGATTTATATGTGGTAAGTGGCGGAAATGAGTATGATGCCATCCCTGGTAATTATACCGATAGGCTTTATATCAACCTAGGAGACGGTCAATTTAAAAACAGTAGTGATCAGCTGCCAAAAATGAGTTTTAGTGGCTCTTGTGCCGTTGTGGGCGATGTGGATGGGGACGGCGACCAAGACCTTTTTATTGGAGGAAGGTTGCAACCGGGCAAATATCCAATGGCCCCCAATAGCCAAATCCTGCTGAATGATGGAAAAGGAAATTTCTCCGATGCTACAGAGAGCATTCTTGGTGAAAATTCAAATTTGGGAATGGTAAACGATGCCGTTTTCACAGATTTCAATGAAGATGGCACTCAAGATCTGATTGTCGTTGGTGAGTTCACCCCGGTAATCTTCCTGGCCAACAAAAATGGAAAACTTGTACCGGAAACCCCTGAAGGATTGACCAATTCCGAAGGGTGGTGGAACACCATCACTCCCATCGATGTGGATAATGATGGCGACATGGATTACGCTTTGGGCAATTTTGGGCAAAATTCCCAATTAAAGGCAAGCGCAGAAGAGCCTGTTACCCTCTATGCAGATGACTTTGATGACAACGGTTCCATTGACCCCATACTGTGTTGTTATCTAGGCGGCAAAAATCACCCCGTATTCTCTAAGGATGATATTGGTTCCCAATTGGCCTACCTAAAGAGCAAATACACCAATTTTTCTGACTACGCATCGCACACCGTTTCAGAAATACTGGGCGAAGAAAGTTTGGCCAGGGCCCAAAAATTTGAGGCGCACACCTTTAAAACTTCCATCCTTAGAAACAATGGCAACGGTTTTACTTTGGAAGCCCTCCCGGTTGAAGCACAATTTGCCCCAATATATGCCATGGTACCTTTTGATATTGAAGGTGATGGCGATATGGACCTGATGCTCTTTGGAAATTTCTTTGATACCCGGGTCAAGTTTGGCCGATATGATGCCAATCATGGGCTTGTTCTGATCAATGATGGAACTGGCCGTTTCACCACATTGGAACAAGCAAGGACCGGCATGAACATTACAGGACAGGTACGGGATGCAAAATTTATAGATGATTCAACTCTTTTGGTGGCACAAAACAATGGCCCATTATTAGTCTTCAAAACCAATTCTACCAACGAAAAATGAAAATTTTACTTTATTCCAGCTTACTTCTTTTTTTTATCAGTGGTTACTCCCAAACAACGATTACAGAAGAAACCATGTTGTTGGAGACTTATGGTTTCAATACCCCTGACCCTGCTCCAATTTTAACCGAGAATCCAAAAATTTATCCCTATTTCAAGTACGAAGGCTATTCACACGAATCGGAAAAAAAAGAATGGAAGGTTGTAAAACTTGAAAATGACTACATAGAAGTGTATGTACTTCCAGAAATTGGTGGAAAAGTATGGGGCGCTATCGAAAAAAGCACCGGAAATGAATTTCTTTACAAGAATGAAGTTGTAAAGTTCAGGAATATAGCCATGAGAGGTCCATGGACATCTGGAGGCATCGAGTTTAACTTCGGAATTATAGGCCACCACCCTGGTACAGCCAATCCTGTGGACTATTTGACCCGTACCAACGACGATGGAAGCGTAAGTTGTGTTGTTGGAAACCTAGACCTTCCCTCCAGGACCTATTGGCAAGTTGAAATAAAACTGGAAAAGGACAAAGCCTATTTTGAAACCAATGCTTCGTGGTATAACGGCACACCGTTAAATCAATCCTATTACAATTGGATGACCGGTGCGGCAGTGGCCTCAGATGATTTGGAGTTCTTTATTCCCGGAAACGGATTCTTGGAACATGATGGCACTTGGAGAAAATGGCCCGTTGATGAGCAAGGAAGAAACTTGGCCATGTATCGTAATAACGATTTTGGCCCCGCAAAATCCTACCATATTGTTGGCGATTACCAAAACTATTTTGGAGGCTATTATCACGACAGAAATGTTGGTTTTGGACACTTATCTCCCTATGAGCAAATGCCCGGGCAAAAGTTATGGTTGTGGGCCCTATCCCGTTCCGGTGGTATATGGGAAGATTTACTTACCGATACCGATGGGCAATATATCGAGTTTCAAGCTGGACGGTTGTTCAACCAATATTCACCAGGTGTTGAAAATCCTATAACGCAGGCCAATTTTGACCCTTATGTCATGGACTCATGGCAAGAACAGTGGTTTCCCATAAAAGAAATCGGAGGCATGGAGGCTGCTTCCAAATATGGAGTCCTGAATGTGGAACGCAATGGAAATTCGGCCTACCTTGGCATCAATGCGCTACAAGCCTTTGATGAACCATTGCACATTTTCGTGAATGGTACAGAACTTCCTGTAGAAAACCTAAAATTGGAACCCATGGAAGTTTTTGAAAAAACCATTCCATGCAAAGACTCGGATGTTCTTGAAATCCGGTTGGGAAACAACAGATTGAATTACATCTCCAAAAGTAAAACCTTGCTCAAGCGAAATTTTGAGCAAACCCCTGACTTTAAGATCTCAAAGATTGAAAAACTATACCACGAAGCTTCTGAAGCCGTTAAGTTTAGGGAATTTGCCCTTGCCGAAGTTAAATTGGACTCGCTACTGGTGCATGATCCATATCACCCTAGTGGTCTAATACTGAAATCCCATACAGAATTTAGAAAAACTGAATATGATAGTGCCCTGGAATATGCAAACAAGGCATTGCAGTCAGATATTTACGACCCAACCGCAAATTATCTGTCAGGGATTGCCTATTGGGCCCAAAAAGATGCACTAAATGCCTTGGAGGCTTTTGGATGGTCCGCTAGAGCCATACAATATCGTTCCGTTTCATACGCACAAATGGCTGAAATACATCTGCATCAAGGCAATTTGGAAACCGCTGAAGAGTACGCCATAAAGGCATTGGATTTTAACCAACATAATCTCAATGCCAGACAGGTATTGTTGGTGGTACATAGGCTTAATAATGATTCAAGTGCGTTCAACGAACAACTTTCAGAAATTTCCAAAATAAGCCCCATCCATCACTTTGCATCCTTTGAGGAAATACTCTTTTCCAATAAAGAACCCAATCTTATTCTAAAGTATATTCAAAATGAATTTACCAATGAGACTTTACTTGAACTGGCACTCTCCTATTTGAATTTAGGCCAAAAAGAAACAGCCTTACACGTATTGAATATATCAACGGACAGTAAATCCAAACTTCTTCTGGCCTATTTAGGTCGAGAAGATGGAGCTCAAAAAAGTACCGCTGTCCTGAACCAACTTTCAGCCCAATCACCTGATTTTGTGTTTCCATATAGAAGGGAGATGCTCCCTGTTTTGGAATGGGCCGCCTCGACAAACAACCATTGGACGTTTAAATATTATTTGGCACAAAACTATTTGGCGGTAGGTCTGGAGAAAAAGGGCAAGCAACTTTTAAAGGAATGTGGTGACGTTCCCGATAACGATACCTTCTACAGGTTCAGGGCAAAGGCGCTCCATGACGAATCCTACGAAATACAGCTAAAAGATTATGAAAAAGCCCTTGATCTTAAGCAGGGATACTGGAAAAATTGGGATGATCTTATTCTTTTTCAACTAAAGCACGAGCAAAATGAAGCTGCCGCTGCCTTGGGCAAAAAAGCGGTAAAAAAATTCCCTGATAATTACAATGTTGGTCTAAGCTACGCCAAGGCGCTTTTGGCAACCAATGACTACCCCAAGGCCATAACAGTGTTGAATGGCTTAAGGATTTTACCTTTTGAACATGCTTCTGAAAGTAAACGAATATACACCCAAGCCCATACCTATCTGGCCAGAAAATATATGGGAAAAAATCAGTTCGGTAAGGCGATACCCCTTTTGGAGGCATCAAAGAAGTGGCCTGAAAACTTGGGCGTGGGAGCACCCTACAATCCCGATGAGAGAATGGCAGACTATCTCTTGGGACTGTGCAACACAAGCTTAGGCAATACAGATCAGGCAGAATCCAACTTCAAGGCTGTTGCCAACTATGAAATTGCACCCACATCAAAAATACGGAGCAATGCTATTTTTTCTGTTTTGGCCATGAAAAAGTTGGGGGACAAGAAATCCTTACAAACTATATTGGATAAAGTAGAGAGTCAAAAATCCGAAAACGTGGATGCAGCTTTGGTTTGGGCCCTATACAATCAAGATTTGAACAAAGCAAATGAGCTGATGGCCTCAAAAAACATAGACCAAAGATTAGTTGACATATTAACACATTTATAAAACCCGAGCACATGGTTTCCAGTCGTAACATCAAAATCCTATCATTATCCTTCGGCGCTATATTGTTGTTTTGGAACTGTAAGAAAATAGAACCGGGTCGTGATGGTGGGCTTTTTCTGCCCGAAGGTTTCTCCTCCGTAGTGGTTGTGGACAGTATTCCAGAGACCGTAAGACATATGGACGTTACTGAAGATAACATCCTATATGCCAAACTAAGGAACTCCAAAGAGGATGGTACAATAGCAGCCATTCAGGATACTGATGGTAATGGTGAGGCAAACATCATTCAAAAGTTTGGAGAAAATAATGAACCTCAACGCTGGAGCTACGCCACCGCCATGAGAATATACAATGGCTATATCTATTTTAGTTCCGACCTTGTGGTATATAGACAAAAGTTAACACCAGGCTCTCTTGTTCCGGAAGGTAAAGTTGAAGTGGTATTGACAGATGACCATGAACACGGCAAACATGAGCATATTGCCAAACCCATAGCTTTTGATGGTAAAGGAAATATGTATGTGCCATTTGGGGCTCCTTCCAATGCCTGTCAAGATCCAAAACGTACCCCCGGTATTCCCGGAATGGATCCCTGTCCCCAACTGGAAGACCATGGAGGAATCTGGAAATTTGATGCCGATAAATTGGGGCAAACCCAAAAAGATGGGGTTAAATATGCTACAGGCATTAGAAGTGTGGTCGCCATGAGTTGGAATCCTGCTGATGATGAGCTTTATGTACTTATGCATGGTAGAGATGACCTTTTACGATTGTGGCCAGACAAATATTCCCCTTGGGAAAGTGCACTATTGCCCTCGGAAGAATTCATGAAGGTTACGGAAGGCTCCAATTTTGGTTGGCCGTACTGCTACTATGATCAAATAAAAGGGAAAAAAGTATTGGCTCCAGAATATGGTGGAGACGGTGAAATCATAGGTCGATGTTCTGAATTTGAAGACCCCATTATTGGATTTCCAGGTCACTGGGCACCCAATGATCTTGTTTTTTATCAGGGGGACCAATTTCCCAAACGATATAAGAATGGAGCCTTTATAGCCTTCCACGGCTCTACCAACCGATCACCGTATCCCCAATCGGGATATTTTATTGGATTTGTTCCTTTCAAGGATGGCAAACCTAGTGGTGACGTAGAAGTTTTTGCCGATGGTTTTGCAGGTGTAGACCCTCTTGTGAGCGTTAGGGATGCCGTTTATCGCCCTATGGGAATCGCTTTTGGCCCCGATGGCGACATGTACATCTCCGATTCTGTAAAAGGAAAAATTTGGAAAGTCACTTTCAATGGTGATAGGAACAATTTTGGACAAGAGCAATTATTGGCCATGGAAG
>JAUICT010000530.1 GCA_030429325.1 Bacteroidia bacterium | reverse complement strand
GTGCGAAATCTGGTTTCAAAAAATATTGGAAAAGTATCCAGAATTTGCCGGCGAAATGGCCATGCACCACGGCAGCATCAACAAGGATACCCGTCTTTGGGTAGAACAGGCCATCCGAAATGAAAGCCTCAAGGCCGTGGTCTGCACCTCCAGTCTGGATTTGGGGGTCGATTTTGCCCCCGTGGAAACTGTTGTCCAAATTGGTGGCCCCAAAGGGGTAGCCCGTTTTTTACAACGTGCCGGAAGAAGTGGGCATCGACCCGGAAAGGAAAGTGTCATTTACTTTTTACCCACCCATGCCATGGAACTCATAGAAGCTTCGGCCATGCAAAAAGCGGTATTGAACAGCGCTGTGGAAGACCGTATTCCGTATTTGAACAGTTTTGATGTACTGATACAATACCTAACCACCTTGGCGGTTTCCGATGGATTTTTCCCCGAAGAAATCTATCCTGAAATCAAACAGACCTTCTGCTACCAAGCCATTACTGAGGAACAGTGGCAATGGCTCCTCAATTTCTTGGTCATGGGCAGTCAAAGCTTAAAAAGTTATGATGAATATAAAAAGATTGAGGTTGAGGAAGATGGCAGGTTTAAGGTGAACAGCAGAACGGTTGCCATGCGTCACCGATTTCAGATCGGCACCATTGTGGGCGATGCCAGTCTATCGGTCCGTTACCAAAAGGGAGGGTATATCGGGACCATTGAAGAATCGTTCATTTCAAAACTCACCCCGGGCGATGTGTTTACCTTTGCGGGAAGGAATCTGGAATTCATCCGAATCAAGGGCATGTCCGCACAAGTACGCAATTCTTCCAAACGCAGTAATAAAATTCCAAGCTGGATGGGCGGTCGACTCAGTTTTTCCGCAAAAATGTCCGAATTGTTGCGGGAAGAACTGTATACCGCGGAACTACCCATTTCACAGCAAGGGCCTGAAATTAGGGCGCTTGCCCCCATGTTTACAAAGCAACGACAGGAAAGTATTGTACCGTTGCCCCATCAGTTTTTGATTGAGACCTTTAAGTCCAATGACGGGTTCCACCATATTTTTTATCCGTTTGAGGGCAGGGCCATACATGAGGGGATGAGCAGTCTGCTGGCCTATCGCATTAGTTTGCTGGCCCCTATTACCTGCTCCTTGGCCTTTAATGATTATGGGTTTGAACTGTTGTCCGATAAAGAAATCGACATCCAGGATATTCTGGACAACAATCTGTTCACCGCTGATTATATGCTCTCCGACCTTCAAAAAAGTTTGAACAGCAATGAAATGGCCCGAAGGAAATTCAGGGATATTGCCGTGATCAGCGGCATGGTTTTTACCGGCTACCCTGAAAAAGGGGTAAAAATGAAACACCTGCAAAGCAGTTCCCAATTACTGTTCGATGTGTTCAAGGATTTTGAGGATGACAACCTCCTCTACCAGCAAGCCTTTACCGAAACCTTTGAGCACCAATTGGAAGAGGGGCGTTTGCGCTTGGCCTTGGAACGTATTGCCCAACAAGAGATTGTCTGGAAAAAATGCAGTCAGGCCACTCCGTTTTCGTTTCCCATCATCACGGACCGTCTTCGGGAGAAGTTGTCCAACGAGAAATTGGCAGACCGTATCAAACGTATGACCGCAAAATTGACCCGGTAGTTGCCTCTTTACTCTTAACTGTCATTTCGAAATGAGAAGTGCAACGACGATTGAGAAATCCATAACCAACCCTGAGATTTCTCGACTGCGCTCGAAATGATCATAGAACATTTGCAAAAATTAGTGCCATTCGTGTCAAACCAAAATAGATTTCCTGAACTCCCTTCGCTCGGTTCGAAATGACAAAAAGTAACATCAGTGACAATTCGTGCCATTCGTATCAAAACCAAAAAAGATTTCTCACATCCACCAGAAATGACAATACCATTAAATTTGTGCCGACAAACTATCATGGCGCATAGCATTACCATACAAAAACAAGAATTCCAACTGCACCCTTTGGGTGGGGTGTTCTGGGTAAAAAAATCCATGCTTTTGATTAGCGATGTGCATCT
>JAUICT010000042.1 GCA_030429325.1 Bacteroidia bacterium | reverse complement strand
AACAGCCAGCAAGCGACGTGAAATTGGCAGATACCTTCTTCCACCAGATACCCAAAAGGGACATAAGCACCATAGAGGCACCATATCCATGCCCAGCAGTGAGCGTGACAACCCCCATAAATTGGCTTCTCCGTATGAGTTCTTTATTGTGGTCACCAATCCAGGATCCTACCATTTGGATGGTTCTTATACCCCTTTTGGCCGGGTGATTGAGGGGATGGATGTCGTGGATGCCATAAACCAAGTTCCTGTGGGCGATGGAGACTGGCCTTGGCAAAACATATATATCCTAAAGGCTGAAGTTTTATAAAGCCCTTATTTTGAAGAGCTGTGCTTTTTTATAAAAGCAAATTTTCCAAAATCCATGGAAGGAAGTTTTACCCACCCTATCTTTCTTCCTATACTATTCCATAAATCCGCCATACCAAAGTCCGTTAGATTGATGAGTGCTGCAACAATGATCAAGTTTTTTACAATATACTGCCCCAATAGGGTCAAATAAAGTGGCCCTTCCCCAAACGCCTGTTCAGGAAAAAAAAGCAAAGGTGCAAAGGTGAATACCATATGCACTAAGGCCAATACAGCCATAGTTCTGCGCCATAGGTTAAAAATTAGGAATACCCCGATAGTTGTTTCCCAAAGGGCCAACAACACTATGGACACTGTATCTGGAATAAGTCCAAACGTAAGCATATGAATGGTACTCTTGGCCAAGCCTTCGGCCGGGCTTAGATCTGGAAAAAACTTCAATGCCCCAAACCACAGATATACTACCCCAATTGAAACCGCCAGGATATTGTGCTTTGTGCTCAGCTTCATAAGATCCCTTAGTTTTTGAATTCGTTCATCAAGGCAGGATCTACCTTTACTTTTTTGTTGGCAAACCGATAGGATACTCCAACATTGATCAAATAGTCTGCAAAAGCGGCATCCCCGTTCCTTGGATTTCCAGTATTCTCCTCAGTTTGTTTGTCGGTCACACTTTGGGGACGATCTCTCCGCACCGCGAAGGGCACATTCAGGTTCAATGAGAAATTATCTTTCATAAAAGCAATTCCTGGATCAATGGAAAGTACGTTCCCCGGTCTTCTAAACCCTTCATTACCCCCGATAAGATCCTTTACAGGTACACCTTCATATCGTGCCCCCAATGAACCGGAAATGGTATTGGAAAAGCTATGGCTCACCCCAGCTCGTATCGAGAATTGGTCCGGAACGGCCATGATGGCCTCATTTTCAAGAATGGGGCTCAAGGTTTCCCGAAACGTTCTGGTTCCGTTGGTTTCTCTAGGGTTGAGCAAATAAAATCCTCCACCATAGGCAAAAAACTTTTCGGCTATCTTTTGGTAAAATTGAAAATCCAAGGTAATCCCAAAACCACCATCACCGGGTTGAATACTTTGATCTACCGGTCTTACTTGTGGACTTCCTTCCGGGCCTACATTATAGAATATATCCGAAGCATTGTAGTTTCCTGTAGGCAATTTTACACCCAGTCCCAGAGCTAAGTTTCCGTTTTGGTGCTTTTCCAAATCAAACAACCAATAGCCCACTCCAACCCTAATATCGGCAAGACCCCTAGAATATGTGGTGTTTCTTTCATCCCTACCGTGCTCATATAATGAGGAACGTGTATTGATTACCGTTGGGATGGTGATGCTAGTGTATAATCTATCCGTTATACCATATGTAAGGAAAAAATCCCATGAATGGGAATGGTTGATCACTTCGGTTTCATTGGATACCCTGTCCGGTTCTTCTTCTGTACCCCTGAAATGTCTAAAGGATTTAAAATATCGGTAGTTACTCCCTATCTGGATATCGCCGGGCCCGAGCAAATTATTTTCCAAGGTATTGCCCACGCATGATGAAAAGTGTCGAATGGCCACGCATCCTTGTGCTTGGATTTCTTCAACACTAAAAAAAAGAACAACCATACTGCATATGGCAAAAAATATGTTTTGAGGTTTCATGATGGTGTTTGATTGGTTGGTTCAAAAGGCCGACCAAAAGAGGACGGCCTTGAAATTATTTATAAAGACAGCTAAACTTGAAGCCAAAGTAGAGTTATATCTTACACGCGAAGGTTAATGACAATGTAAAAAAGGTTAACAAAGGATTAATCCCATTAAGCAAAGACTAATACCAATGAGGATAGGCTTTTCAGCCCAAATGAAACTATGAAATGTTGAATCAAGCTTCTTTGTTATAGATATTGGGCAACCGAATATCAAACCGTACTGCCAACAGTCTAAGGGAAATCACGACCAAAATTGCGGCGATGTAGGCATAACTCTCTGGAACGGATAATCGGGTAAATAGAAAGTAACTTGCCCCACCCAAAATACAGGTAGTGGCATAGATTTCCTTTCTTCTGAAAATTATGGGAATCTCATTACAGAGCATATCCCGGATAACACCACCAAAACAGGCTGTCATGGTACCCAAGGCTATACACATTACGGGTAATAGTTCTGCCTGTAAGCCCTTTTCTATGCCCAACATGGTGTAGAGTCCAATCCCAATGGTATCAAACAAAAACAGAGATCGCCTTAAGTATTTGAGTTGGTTCACAAAAATAATGGCCAATACCACGGTAATGAATATGGTTGAAACATAGGTAAGGTCCCGCATCCATACAACCGGGGTATTACCAATAAGAAGATCCCGAAGGGTACCGCCGCCAATTGACGTTACAAATGCAATAATGAGTACCCCAAAAAGGTCCAATTTCTTCTCCATGGCCACTAAAACCCCTGAAATGGCAAAGGCCACTGTTCCCAAGATATCTATTACCTGATAAAACATGCTTACATTTTTTGGGTATAGTAGTTATAATCTTTCAGTACAGTGTCCAAATAGGGTACATCATAAAGTTGGGAGTTGGTCTGTAAAATACTTTCAACCTTAACCCGAAGTACCGTCAGTGTTTTAAAATCCCCACTTTTACGTGCAATATGAAAGGTTTCCTTGATCAGGCGTACATCTTTGTCCGTAAGCAAGGTGACATTGGTAAACTGGGGCACATACTCATCATGTACCTCCTCTAAAATGGTATGGGAGACCTTGGTCTTCTTTTTGGTACTAATGACCACCGTTCCCGCAGCGGCATCCCCTACCCGTTGTCTTTTTTCAGAAAAAAGGATACTCAAAATACCAATGGACCCTAAAAAAATCCAAATATCAACCAACCGCAGCATCCATCGTACCAATAGATTGCTCCAGTGGACTGGGGTGCCATCCAATCGGACCACACGCATTTTCATCAACATTTTACCTACACTTTGTCCATTGAAGAGGCTGTGCATCAACAAGGAATAAAACATGGCCGGTAAAAAAATAAGGGCGGCCAACCCGCGCTGGGTCCAGGTATCTTCATAAATAAAACCTATGGCATTGCTTATTATATTCACCAAATATGCATACATGTACAGAATAAGACCATCAATTAGAAAAGCCACTATTCGCTCACCTATACCAACGATTTTATAATCTAAGTTGACATTTTGCGTTGTATTGATTTGGAGGTTATCCATATAACCGTAATTTTAACTTTTAGGAATTTCCCACGTATGCGCGAGGCTGCCTTTGTGAAACAAAATAAGGAAAAATGGATTGCTTTTGAAAAAGCAATTTCCACGGGTTCCTCTACAGACCCAGATGCCTTGGTTGATGGTTACATCCAACTCACAAACGATTTGGCCTATGCACAAACGTATTACGCTGAAAGCAAGACTTTATTGTATTTAAATTCGCTGGCTTCACAGGCGCATCAAAAAATATATCGGAACAAAAAGGAATCTGGCAACCGAATCTTCCAGTTCTGGGCCAAGGAGTTTCCCTTGTTCTTTAAACAATATCATAATACCTTGTTGGTCACTTTTTTAATTTTTTTGGTGGCCACCGCCATTGGATGCATTTCCGCCCTTAACGATTCTTCCTTCGTAAGGCTAATTTTGGGAGATGCCTATGTAAACGAGACCCTGAACAATATTGCCAAAGGGGAACCCACGGCCATCTATAAAAGTGGAAGTGAGATCGGAACTTTTTTGGGCATTACCATCAATAATATCCGGGTTGCCTTCTTGGCCTTTGCCTTTGGGGTTATTACCAGTATTGGGACTGCATATATTTTATTCAGCAATGGAGTCATGTTAGGAGCTTTTGTCACCTTTTTTTATACCAAAGGGGTATTTTTTGAGGCCAACCGTCAAATTTGGCTGCATGGCACCATTGAAATCTCTGTAATCATCATTGCGGGTTGTGCCGGCCTTATCATGGGCAATAGCATTTTGTTTCCAAAAACTTTTTCCAGGCGGGTTTCCTTTATGAAAGGAGCCAAAGATGGTTTAAAAGTGGTGGTGAGCACCATTCCATTTTTTATTATTGCCGGTTTTATTGAAGGTTTTATTACCCGTTATGCCAGTATGCCCGATTGGTTGGCGTTTTTAATCATTGGGGGATCACTGTTCCTCATTGTATATTATTACATTGTTTACCCCATCTTACTCAACAAAACATATGAAGGACAAGTACATAGAACTTAGGATCAACCGCGATTTTGGTGATATCCTGACCACCTATTTTGAGTTTTTAAGACAAAACATCAAGAAATTCACCAATGTATTTCTTAGCTATAACGGCGTATTCCTGATTGGACTTTTAATTACCAGTTATCTATTGGTTTCCGGTTTTGTGGGATTGATTTCGGAAAGTTCCGGTATATATGGAATCAGCGGTGGTCAAAACACTGACGAGACCTACTGGTATTATATTATTGCGGGAGGCGTTCTGTTCTTTTTGATTTTTTTAGTAGCAAGCGGATTAAATTTCAGTTTAAGCACATCCTACATACTTAAGTATGAAGAGTATAAAGGGGTGGATTTTGACAAAACTATGGTCTGGAACCATTCCAAGAGCAAGTTGGGAAGGACTTTTCTCTTTATTCTTCTATTGGTTCCCATGTACCTTGTTCTGCTTTTTGTTCTTGTTATCATCTCTTTCATTCCCTTTTTGGGAAATCTTGTCCAAATATTCATGACGGCATGGATAGGAGTTTCGTACGTATGCATGTTTGAAGAAGATAAAGGGGTTACAGAAGCATTGGGCGAAGGATGGAATCTAGTGACCAAGAATTTTTGGAAATCCATTGGTACCAATTTTATTCTGGCTCTCTTGAATTTTTTACTCCTATCCCTGTGCATGCTGGTTCCCATTATCATCATCTCTGTTTTTACCTTTCATATTATAGAAAACAATATCGCCGTGGATAGCTCCATCACACCATCAATATTATATACTGTTGGCTTATGCTTATTACTGATAATATTTCTTTACTCCCATTGTCTATCGCAATTCGTGAATGGCATCCTTTTCTATGCCCTGCACGAGAAGACCTATAACGTAAACACCCGAAGTAAAATTGAACAAATAGGACAATCCGATCAGTGATTCAACATATTACCTTCATATTTTTTATGGTATGGGCCTCTTTCTCTTCGGCCCAAAACGACAGCATTCCCATTCCCGTTGATAAAACATCTGTGCTTACCGAACGTATAATAGATGGGGAGCTTTCCAAAAAATATACTGGCGAGGAATTCAATTATGAAATCAAAACAGGGGAATCTTCCAATTTATTGGCCCGTTTTATCCGATGGGTGCTCAATGGCCTTGGGGAAACCTTTGGTCTAGACATTTCCCCGCAGACCCTATTGATTTTGGAATATATCATCTATGCCTTGATGGGCATTCTGGTGATTTACCTTTTGGTGCGGGTGTTCATCAATGAAAAGTTTACTGCCATTTTTTCGAAAAAGGCCAAATCCATTGTGGATGTAGACCTTTCCGAACACCATATCGAGGCCATAGATCTGGATGCACTCATGAATGCCGCCTTGAAACAAAAAGATTACCGGTTGGCGGTTCGTTACCAATTCCTGAGAATCCTAAAACTCCTCTCCCAAAAGCATATTATTGAATGGCACTTTGACAAGACCAATGTGGATTACACAAAAGAAATAAAAGAAGTGCGTCTGCAAACAGCCTTCCAAAAAGCATCCTATCTCTATGAAAACATTTGGTACGGCGAACAACCTATTGATGAACAGGCTTATGCCAAGACCACTTCACGATTTGATACCCTAAACCTCTTAATCCCAAAATATGATGGATAAGAGATCTAAAATAGTCATTGCAGTTTTTGCCTTGGTGGTCGTGGGTATTATCATCACCGAAATTGTAAGGCCAAAACCCATTAATTGGCGGCCTTCATATACTGCGGTTGACAAAATTCCCTTTGGATGCTATGTACTCTACAACGAACTGCCCACCATTTTTCCCAACAGCAGCATTGAAACCGTTCAGGAAAGCGTGTACGATGCCTTGGTGAAAAGGGATACCCTACTGTCTTCCAATTATATCCTTATCAACGAATATGTGGACTTGGACGAACAGGAAACTCATCAACTTTTGGACTACGTACGCCAAGGTAACACGGTCTTTATGGCAGCCACGGGTTTTGGTTGGCCGCTGGCAGATACTTTAAATATCTCAATCGGTTCCGATTATTCCCTCAAAGAAGGCACTGCAGTCCTGGATTTAACCCATGATAAATTCAAAGAAAAAAAATTCGAGCTGTCCAGAGGAATCTTCAATTCCCACTTTACCAGTGTGGATTCCACCAGCACCACCATTCTGGGGCATATCACCTATACCAAGGAAAACTTTCTCGAAGGACACCCTGATGAAAAGGTCACCAAGCCCAATTTCATAAAAACCCGGTTTGGGAAGGGTAACTTCATCATCAATACCACCCCGCAGGCCTACTCCAATTATTATATGCTCAAAGGGAACCAAGACTATGCTTCGTACACCTTCTCGTATTTGGATGATAACCAGCAACTCTTTTGGGACAACTATAAAAAAGCAGGGCGTATTATCATTGACTCTCCCATGCGCTTTGTTCTGACACAACCTGCCCTTAAATGGGCCTACTATCTAGCCGTTTTGGGCATTTTGGTTTTTGTACTGTTTCGCGGAAAACGGGAACAACGCATCATTCCGGTCATTGAACCTTTAAAAAATTCTTCGGTGGAATTTGCCCAAGCGGTTGGGTCACTATATCATCAAAACAAGGATTACACGGACTTGGTCCACAAAAAAATAAACTATTTTCTAGCCTATTTAAGAAGTCGCTACCATATCGATACAGGTACACTCAGCGAAAAAACCATTGAGGTTTTGGCATCCCGGGCCGGAAAAAGTATGGAGGAGACCAAGAGTTTGATTGAATTTATCCTCCATCTGAAACAAAAGAAATCTCATACTGAGCAAGATAGCATAGAACTCAATAAAAAAATAACCGCATTTAAGCAGTAAATATGGAAGAAGACAAACAACAAGACGATAGCCTTCAATTCAGCAACCGGGTAGACCTTACCCAATTGCAAGAAGCCGTTTCGGGGATAAAATCCGAATTGGGCAAGGTCATCATAGGGCAGCAGGACATGATCGAGCTGCTCATTATTTCCATTTTGGCCAACGGACATTCCTTGATCGAGGGCGTTCCCGGTGTGGCCAAGACCGTAACCGCCAAATTGTTGGCAAAAACCATGGATGTGGATTTTAGCCGAATACAGTTTACACCGGACCTTATGCCCAGCGATATCTTGGGAACCTCTATCTTTAACCTCAAGTCTTCGGAGTTTGAGTTTAAGAAAGGGCCATTGTTTTCCAACATTATTTTGATCGATGAAATCAACCGCGCCCCGGCCAAAACCCAGGCCGCCCTTTTTGAGGCCATGGCGGAGCGACAGATCACCATGGACGGTGTGGAATATGCCATGGAACCCCCTTTTTTGGTATTTGCCACACAGAATCCCATTGAGCAAGAAGGTACCTACAGACTGCCCGAAGCCCAATTGGACCGTTTTCTCTTCAAAATCAATGTGAATTATCCCTCCTTGGAAGAGGAAATTCAGATTTTGGAGAGCAAACATGAGCAGAAAACCAAAATTGATGAAGATTTGGTGAACAGTCTACTTTCTGCTCAGCAGATAGTAGATTACCAAAAAACCATCAAAGAAATCGTGGCCGAAAAGAATCTTCTAAAATATATCGCTTCCATTGTGGACAATACCCGGACCAATGCCAATCTTTATCTTGGTGCATCGCCACGGGCTTCCATTGCCATTATGGATGCATCCAAGGCCTTGGCCGCCATTAACGGAAGGGACTTTATTACTCCTGATGATATTAAAAAAGTAGCAAGTCCGGTGTTGGCACATAGAATCATGCTCACCCCAGAACGCGAAATGGAAGGCTTGACCTCGGCACAGGTAGTAAAACAAATAGTGGATAGTATAGAAATCCCCAGATAGGCGAATTGTGAGGAAACTTTTTAGGCCCATATACCTGCAAAAACGATTTTTTATAGCCTTGACCGCTATCATCGTTGGTTTTTTGGTATCCTTCATGGTACCCAATCTCTATGGTGCCGTAAAGGTTTTGCTCTATCTATTGGTCCTCTTTATTATTGTTGATGTATTGTTGCTGTTCGCTTCCAAAGGAAAAATTGAAGGGCGACGCGTGTTGCCCGATAAACTCTCCAATGGAGATGACAATCCTGTACAACTAAAGATCAACAATACCTATCTCTTTCAGGTGGTGGTAAAGATCATTGATGAAATTCCCTTTCAATTTCAGAAAAGAGATTTTGGCCTTGTCAGTAAAATAGCTTCTGGTAATGGTAAAACCTATGATTATCAGCTTCGGCCCACAGAAAGAGGAGTTTACTCTTTCGGTAGCCTAAACATTTTTGCGAGCTCGCCAATTGGGTTCTTGGCCAGAAAATACAGTTTTGACCAAGCACAGGAAGTTCCTGTATATCCTTCGTTTTTGCAACTTCAGAAGTATGATTTAATTGCTTTTACCAATCGATTACATGAGTATGGGCTAAAAAAAATAAGGCGTATTGGACACACCATGGAGTTTGAACAGATCAAGGATTATGTACTGGGAGATGATATCCGAAATATTAATTGGAAAGCTACCGCAAAGAGGGGGCAACTCATGGTCAATCAATTCCAAGATGAAAAATCCCAACCCATTTACTCGATCATCGATAAGGGAAGGGTGATGAAAATGCCCTTCAATGGATTGAGTCTTTTGGATTATGCCATCAACGCCACCTTGGTCATCAGCAATATTGCGCTAAAAAAACAGGACAAAGCAGGAATGTTCTCCTTTAGTAACAAGATAGAAAATCGAGTTGTGGCCGAACGGAGAAGCTCACAAATGAACCTCATCCTGGAAACGCTTTACAATCTGGAAACCAACTTTGTTGAAAGTGATTTTAGTAGGCTATATGTTGATGTAAAACGAAACCTGAACCAACGAAGCCTACTCTTACTTTACACCAACTTTGAAACGCTGGATGCCCTGCATCGACAATTGCCCTATTTACTGGCCATTGCCAAACAACACTTATTGGTTGTTATATTTTTTGAAAACACGGAGCTCAATGAGTTTGCCGCCAAAAAAGCAGAAACGGTTCATCAAATTTTTGAACAAACCATGGCCGAGAAGTTTATCTACGAAAAAAAATTGATTGTCAACGAACTACGTAAACATGGTATCCAAACCATTTTGACCAAACCGGAAAGCTTGACCATCAACACCATCAATAAATATTTGGAGATAAAAGCGAGGGGATTGATCTAGTAGGAAACTTTACTTTCCAAAAAATCTGGTGAGAGTACCAGTGAATTTAGCGATAATGGCATAGATTGTAGAGCCAGAGTCCTAGACTTCTTTTTGAAACCCTGAAAAGATGTTTTTTCCAATTCTACAGCTGCATAACTGCCTCTAAGCCTTCTCTTATCCCTTTTCTTTGAAACCAAATCAATGGTAATGCCCACGGTGACTCCTCCAAGAATAGTGGCCGCCAAATCATCGTTATCCCATCCATTCCCATCCTGTCCGGAATCCACAGCTTCCTTGGCAACACCGATCAAAGCACTACTGGCAACTGCTCCTACAAAAGTCCATACACGGTTACCTTCAGAAATATTTTTTGCGATACCAGCTCCGGCTAGACCAAATAGACCTCCACCTAAAAAGTGAAGTGCTTTATCCCGC
>JAUICT010000529.1 GCA_030429325.1 Bacteroidia bacterium | reverse complement strand
TATCTACCGATGGAGAGGTATTTCCGCCTTCAGGCTCCACGGTAATATAGCTTACGGCCTTGTCCGCATAAGGAAGTGCCAAGAGCTTGTCTTTCTCGTCAAACTGTTTAATGACCCCAAGATTCACCAATTCCCCGTTCACCTCGGCCCACATTTGGAAGCATTTGTTCTCAGGTAGGTTGGGCACATTGCTCACATTGATGTACGAAAGTTTCTTTACAGGGTTGATATAGGCAATGGCTTTGAGTTCCTTGCCTTCTTTTTTTCCTTTTACGGCATATTTCTTAGTGTCTGGGTTGTTCAGGACTATGAACTGGTTTCGCATATCTTCCAGTTGGTTCTTCATGTCGTCCTCCAGATACTTGATTTTATTGGTGACCAGGGTGTTTTCTTCCTGAAGGCTTTTGTTTTGGTTCCAGAAAAAGACGGAAGAGCCAGCAAACAGCATAATGGCAACACTGGCCGCCACAGCATACTTATAGAAGCTTCTGCGTACCATTTTTTCCTTCTTGGCACTGGAGACAATAATTTCTTTGAGCCCTTCGGGTGTTTTTCGGGCATACATTTTGGCAAAGGTTTCCAAATTATCCTGAAGCTCATGGTAGGTTTCCCTTACTTCAGGGTACATGGTAATATACCTTTCCGCCTTTAAGGTCTCTTCTTTTGAGGTATCACCCAAAAGATATTTTTCCAGTATGTCGGAATCCAGAAATGCTTTGACTTTTTCTTTCATGGCATAAAATTTAGTAAGAGGAGTAGGGTTAATGCCGTGCCGTAAATCTTCCCGAGTTCCCTAAGGCCAATCTTCAATCTTGACTTTATGGTTCCCAAGGGGATATCCAATTCTTCACTTGCTTCCTGTTGCGTCATTCCCTCAAAAAATAGAGCTTCAAGAACAATTCGGTATTTCTCTTCTATCTTTTTAAGGTTATCTTGGATATCCAGATGTTCGGGGCTCATGCCACTCACTCCTAGGTTATATACGTCTGAAACGTCTATTTGGACTTCTTTGTCGGCTTTATTGTTTACACTTCTTAATTTATCGATGGCCGTGTTGCGGGTAATTCGGAACAACCATGTAAACAATTTGGCTTTTGAGGCATCATAGGAATCTGCTTTTTTCCAGATTTTTATAAAACTTTCCTGAAGCACATCCTGTGCCAGTTCTTCATCTTTTACCACCTTGTAGGCCACACCATAGAGGGTATCCCCGTAATTTTCATACAAAAGGGATATGGCCTTGTCGTCCCTTTCGGCCAAGAGTGAAACAATATGTCTTTCAATCAGTGTGCTCATCAAAGAGGGTTTATGGTAAAATTTTTTTCGGGGCTAAAATCTAAAATAGGATTTTCAACGTATATACAACAGCGCTAAGTTAGAAAAAGCATTTTTGGTTGGCGTTTTAAAAGAGAACAAGAAAGGCTTTCGCCTGAACGATATACATAATTTTGGTTAGTTTGGTTTGGTATAACCCCTGTTTTTGATTTATCAATGCAGGGGTTATTTTATGATGTTGACTTCGGGCTGAATCTTGATATTGAATTTTTGGGCTACTTCTTTCTGTACAAGTTGTGCCAATCTTAGGATGTCCTCTCCAGTGGCACTACCATAGTTTACCAGGACCAAGGCTTGCTTTTCATGTACTCCGGCATCCCCAAACCGTTTTCCTTTATAGCCACATTGTTCAATGAGCCAACCGGCAGGAATTTTAAACGCTTCTTCATCCACTTCGTAGTGTGGGGCCTCAGGATTTTTTTTGATAAACTTTTCAAAGGCTTTTTTTGGTATGACCGGATTTTTGAAGAAACTCCCGCTGTTTCCCAATACTGCTGGGTCGGGCAATTTGCTTTGCCTTATGGCGATGACAGCATTGGAAACATCCTTTATTGTGGGGTATACAATGCCATTCTTCTTCAATTCGGCTTCAATGGCGCCATACCCAGTGTGCAGGATATGGTCTTTTTTGGTTAGTTTTAGATGTACCGAGGTAATGATGTATTGCCCCTTGGCTTCGTTCTTGAAAACAGAATCCCTATACCCAAATTTAC
>JAUICT010000528.1 GCA_030429325.1 Bacteroidia bacterium | reverse complement strand
CAGTCCTACCCCTATCACCAGCAATTTTGAAAACACCGTCTTGGCCGAATGGGCCACCACCACTATCCTGAACAATAGCAGCAAATAGAAAAACAACAAAGCACCACCGCCCAACAATCCATATTCCTCAATAATGATGGCGAAAATGAAATCCGAAGTACTTTGAGACAACATGTTCTTCATGACGCTTTTTCCTGCGCCTTTACCCACTACACCACCTTCTGCAATGGCAATCTGGGCCAAGGTCAACTGGTGCAAATCATCTTTATCTGCCTGTTCAGGGTGGATGAAAGTCTCAATCCTGGATTTCCATGTGCCTGCCCGTTGAGGCAACGCTTCTGGGGCTTTGAACAGTACAAAAAGGAACATTCCCGCCAGTACGATTCCCGCGCCTACCATCGCAAACAAATATTTTAGGGGATATCCGCCCAAAAAACAAAGTACCAATACCAAAAAACAGATGATGGCTGCGGTTGAAAAGTTTTCGGGCAATATCAACAATACCACCAAAGCGGTTGGCAACCACAAGGGCAGAATACTTTCCTTAAAAGTTATTTTGGTGTCCTTGATCTTGGTCAAGTATCTCGCAATCCAAATCATAAGCACCACCGATGCCAAGGTCGATGTCTGAAAATTGACCCCAACGAACGGTATCTTGATCCAGCGATTTGCGGTAACTCCTCCAATTTCAGTCTCCACTGTAAGCGTGTAGCCCAATAGAATCAACACAATCGGCATGGCGATAATGGAGAGTCCTTTAAAATAATGTGTTGGAACACGATGCACCCCATAAATAATCCCGAAGCCCAAAAACAACAGTACGGCATGCTTTACCAAATGACCAAAGGTAGTCCCATCGCCATTTACATATACCAAATTGGTACTGGCACTATAGACCGGCAAAAATGAGAAAAGGGCCAATAGGGCCACTACGCCCCAAATGGCTTTATCTCCTTTCAAATTTTTGAACACGGTTTTCACGGTTTACAGATTTTTTACGGTTTCCTTGAATTGATTTCCTCGGTCCTCATAGTTCTCGAACAAATCGAAACTGGCACAGGCCGGAGACAGTAACACGGCATCTCCGCGCTCGGCAATCTTATAGGCCACCTTTACGGCCTCTTCCATGGAATAGGTCTCTACCATAAGATCGATAACATTGCCAAAAGCTGACTTCAACTTGGAGTTATCCATTCCCAAGCAGACAATGGCCTTCACTTTTTCCCGGACCAACGGCATCAGTTCAGAATAGTCGTTGCCCTTGTCCACTCCACCTACAATCCAAACAATGGGCCGTTTTATGCCATCAAGGGCATAATAGGTGGCATTCACATTGGTGGCCTTGGAGTCGTTGATGTATTCCACATGATTGATCTTCAACACCTTCTCCAACCGGTGGGGCACCCCTTGGAACGACTGGATACTCTGACGTATAGTCTCCTTCCTCACTTTCACCAATAGGGCGGCCATACTGGCGGCCATGGTGTTCTTTACATTGTGTTGCCCTTCCAAGGCCAAAATATCTGTACTCATCTCCAAGGTTTTTTGTTCTAATTTTATATGTATCGTATTCTCTTCCAACCAAGCTCCTTCCTCTACTTTCCTTTTTAAGGAAAATGGAACCAATTTGGATCGAACGGGGTTCTTTTTGAGCCAATCCCCAATCACTTCATCATCTGCATCATAAATCAGGTAATCTTTTTCATCCTGATTCTTGGCGATGCGGAATTTGGAGGCGATATAATTTTCAAATTGATAGTCATATCGGTCCAAGTGGTCGGGGGTAATATTGGTTATCACGGCAATGTGGGGTTTAAAGTCCACGATTCCATCCAGTTGAAAACTACTGATTTCCAACACATACTGGTCATAATCCTTTTCCGCCACCATTTTAGCATAGCTATCCCCAATGTTTCCAGCCATGCCTACGTTCAACCCTCCTTCTTTTAAGAGATGGTAGGTCATCATGGTGGTAGTGGTCTTTCCATTGCTACCTGTGATTCCAATTAAGGTCGCATCCGTATATTTTGAAGCGAATTCAATCTCCG
>JAUICT010000527.1 GCA_030429325.1 Bacteroidia bacterium | reverse complement strand
CCTGTGGAAATCGACTTCGGGTGGGATTAAATGGGAACCCATATTTGACCATGAGGTTACTGCCTCCATTGGTGCAATTGCCATTCAACAATCCAACCCATCCGTAATTTGGGTAGGTACCGGAGAGGGAAACCCACGGAACAGTCTCAACGGTGGATACGGTATCTACAAATCCCTTGATGGTGGAAAAAGTTGGAAGTCTATGGGGCTAGAGAAAACCCGTCATATTCACAGGGTCATTATTGACCCCACCAACCCTGATGTAGTCTATGTTGGGGCCATTGGTTCGCCATGGGGCGAGCATCCAGAACGTGGTGTTTTTAAAACCACCGATGGAGGAAAGACTTGGGAGAAGATACTTTTTGTAAATAATAAAACCGGGGTGGCCGATTTGGTCATGGACCCCACCAATCCCAATAAATTGATTGCGGCCATGTGGGAGCATAAACGCGACCCGTGGTTCTTTAAATCAGGAGGTGAAGGCAGCGGTCTGTACATGACCCATGATGGAGGGGCCACTTGGAAACAGATTACCGAGGAAGATGGTTTGCCCAAAGGCGAACTGATAAAAACGATATTGGCAATCGTCCATTTTACTACTCCGAAATCTACGTAGACCCCCAGAATGAAAATCGTGTTTACTCTGTTTTCACCTACATAAATGTATCTGAGGATGGCGGGAAGAATTTCACCCAATTGATGCCTGCCTATGGAGTTACCAATGGTGTGCACCCTGACCACCATGCCTGGTGGATACACCCTACCAACGGACAGTTCATGTTGGATGGCAATGACGGTGGGTTGAACATCACCAAAAATGGAGGCAAGACCTGGCGCTTTATTGGCAATTTGCCCGTTGCCCAATTCTACCACATTAATGTGGATAATGAATATCCCTACAATGTATATGGCGGCATGCAGGATAATGGTTCTTGGAGAGGACCAGCCTATGTTTGGAAAGATCAAGGCATACGGAACAGCTATTGGCAAGAAATTGCCTTTGGAGATGGTTTTGATGTTGTCCCGGATAAAGACAACAGTCAGTTTGGCTATGCCATGAGCCAACAAGGTTATGTTCGCCGATACGATTGGAAAACAGGGAACGATTATACGGTCCGTCCAACCCACCCTGACCCCAAAGTGGAGCTTCGTTTCAACTGGAATGCAGCCATTGGCCAAGACCCCTTTGATAATGGCACAGTCTACTTTGGAAGTCAGTTTGTACATAAATCCACCGATAAGGGCCTAACATGGGAAGTCATTTCCCCTGACCTTACCACCAATGACCATGAAAAACAGAAGCAGAGCGAAAGTGGTGGACTTACCATGGATGCCACTGGGGCTGAAAACCATTGTACCATTATTGTGGTAGAACCCTCACCCGTTGAAAAAGATATGCTGTGGGTGGGTACGGATGACGGTCGGGTCCACTATACCCAAAACGGCGGTAGTACTTGGGTTGATGTCACCAAAAACATTAAAGGGTTACCCGCAGGCAGTTGGATTCCACAAATAAAAGCCTCGCAAAAAAATAAAGGCGAAGCCTTATTGGTCGCCAATGATTACAGAAGGTTCAACTACACTCCGTATGCTTACAGAACCAAAGATTACGGAAAAACATGGACCCGTATTGTAAATGAAGGTGATGCGGAAAGCTATACACTTAGCATCTTGGAAGATCCTGAAAACCCTAACCTTATGTTTTTGGGTACAGATGATGGATTATACATTTCTCTAAACGCCGGTTCTAAATGGCAAAAATGGGGAAAAGGCTTTCCGTCCGTTTCTACCAAAGATTTGGTCCTACAGCCCAGAGAGCAGGATTTGGTCATTGGAACCTTTGGTAGGGCCGCTTGGGTACTGGATGATGTTAGACCATTGCGTGCTTTGGCGGGCAATTCAGCCCTATTGCAAAAGGAGATTAGCCTGTTCAACAGTCCTGATGCCTACTTGGCGGCATATCAGCAACCCACAGGAAGCCGGTTTGGTGGCGATGCACTCTACAATGCTGAAAATAGACCATCGGGAGCGATGATTACCTACTACATCAA
>JAUICT010000526.1 GCA_030429325.1 Bacteroidia bacterium | reverse complement strand
AAGAAATGCATTGGTGCCATCATTGAAGGTATCAAACAGCAAACTGATATTGTCGTTTCCCCCAGCTCTATAATCCCTTTCCAAGGAGGGAATCACATAATTGTCCCCTTCGGTGTTGAGTTTAATGCCAATGAAAAGGGTGGTGGTATTGTACAGCATTTTAATATCGGTCTGTTGTGCGGCCAAGGTCGAGTCTGAGGGGAAATATTGCTGAAAATTGTTGGCACTTTCGGCAGTTTTCCAGACAGTTTCATCTAAAATGCCATCCACCAAAATAGGCTCATTGGTAAATTTAACCGTAAAGCTTTTGGGTTGGGATTGGGCAAAAAATAGAAAAGGAAAAAGCGTTGTAGCAAGTACAAGACGTAATCTAAGCATTGTTTTGAGTCTAGTCGGTGCTCAAATTTAAGGGTTAGGGTCGTTAAAAAAATCCCAAAATTTTTTTATGAGGATATTCATTGATAAAAGATTATGAAAATTGTTGCCCACTTGTTTTTACTTTTGATTTTTGAGTTCCCTATTTTTGAAAAAACCTTGGACAATGAAAAAAGTTATACTTCTTGCTTTGCTTTTGCCCCTATGTTCTTTTGGGAATTTTTGGGGAGAAACAGGACACCGGGTAACGGGGCATATCGCACAAAACCATTTAACGGGAAAGACCAAGAGAATCTTGAACGACCTATTGGATGGACATAGTCTGGCTTTTGTTTCTACCTATGCCGATGAGATCAAGGCAGATCGTTCCTATTCCAAATTCTCGGCATGGCATTATGTAAACTATCCTTTGGGCATGCGCTATGTGGATTCTGAGAAGAGCGAGTATGGCGATATTGTTACCGGTATTGAGGAGTGTATCAAGGTAGTTAAAAACAAGAACAATAGTAGAGCAGATCGGGTTTTTTACCTAAAAATGTTGATTCACTTTATTGGAGACCTACACCAGCCCATGCATGCCAGTAGGGCAGAGGATAAGGGAGGGAATGATATCCAAGTACAGTGGTTCGGGCAAGGTAGTAACCTTCACAGGGTATGGGATAAGAATTTGATCGTTTCCTACGGAATGACCTATACGGAATTGGCCAATGAACTGGATAGAGGCGTTTCTAGAAAAGAACGCAAGAAAATCCAAGAGGGAACCATTTATGATTGGGTGGATGAATCCCATGAAATCTGTGCTACCCTCTACGAATCTGTTGAGGTTGGTGAAAAACTGGGCTACCGGTATACCTATGATTACAACGGCCTCTTATTTGAACAACTTCAAAAAGGGGGATTGCGACTGGCCAAAGTCTTGAACGACCTATTTAGTTAAGCCAATAATCTATTGCAGAACGGTCTTGAGCTGGTTTCTATACTCGGATGGGTTTTGTCCGGTAAAGGCCTTGAACGACTTGTTGAAATGCGAAAAGTTGTTGAAACCGCTGTCATAGCACACTTGTGTAATGCTGATTGGTTGTTCGGCCAGTAGTTTGGAAGCATGTACCAAACGATATTCGTTCACGAACTGGGTAAAGGTCTTATTGGTAATTTTTTTGAAGTAACGACAAAAAGAGGGCACGGTCATACTTACCAAATCCGCAATTTCATTAAGGGTGATGTCTTCCTTAAAATTGGTCTTCACATGGTTGAAGACAATATTGATGCGGTCATTGTCCTTTACCTCGGTTTCCATCGCAAAACCTTCTCCATTGAGTACTTTCATTTCATCCGAGGTGGCCAATACATTCAGAATGTTTAAAATGGAAAGCAAGCGCTGAAAATCGGTCTGATATTCCAAAATCTCCATTTTTTCACCCACTTTGGTCTTCGTCTTTCCAGAAAATGCAATACCGCCCTTGGCTACTTCGAACAGTTTTTGGATGTTTTTCATTTCTGGGATGTTAAAAAAATCACTGCCCAGAAAATCAGCTTTCATCTGAATGAGTGTTTCACTTTTGTTGCCCGTTAGCTTATCGGTAAACCCACAGTGGGGCAAGTTGGAGCCAATAAGAATCAGGTCCCCGTTTCTAAAATAGGAAACATGGCTACCTATTTGTCTTTTGCCAGAACCTCCGTTAATA
>JAUICT010000041.1 GCA_030429325.1 Bacteroidia bacterium | reverse complement strand
ACCACATCGAGGGCAAGTACCCACCACAAATCTATCTGCCAAAAACTGTTGAGCTTCCTCATCAAACAATTGCTCGGTCTCTTCTTCGATAAAATCATCTTGCTCGTACAGTTTTTTGAAGAAATCGGATGCGGTCTGATGGTGTACCTCAGCAGATGTTCGGGAATAGTTGTCAAAGGAAATCCCAAATTCGGCAAACGATTTTTTTATGATGCCGTGGTACTTGTCTATGATCTCTTTTGGGGAGACTCCTTCTTTTTTTGCCTTCATGGGAATGGCCACGCCGTGTTCATCGCTACCACAGATAAAGGCAACATCCTCGCCTTTTAACCTAAGGTAACGGGAATAGATATCGGCTGGAACGTACACCCCTGCCAAATGGCCAATATGGATGGGTCCGTTGGTGTAGGGCAGCGCAGCTGTTATGGTGTATCTTGAAGGAGACGTTGTCTTGGGCATGTATTGTCTAATTAGGCCCCAAAAATACTCATTTTGGAAGAAGCCTAAAATGGCTTGCGCCGAAAAAGCAAAACCTCCAAATTATGCAGCCCAAAATTGGGGTGAGGGGTTGCACAACAGGAGGCTTTTTTGAATAAATGATTAAGTATCCCGCTTTTTTACATGATCATTACGGATTTGCTCATTCGTTGATCCGCAACGGATATTCTATAAATGTATTTCCCAGTGGAAAGACTGTCGCGCATACGTTCCCTGATATTGATTTCGGTGGAACCTTCCATCATCATCTCGTTGAAGACGGTTCCCACTTTTTGCCCCAGGATGTTAAAGAGTTCAATATCCACATGGGCGGCAAATGGCATTTCCAAGTGGATATGGGGTGCCCGTTCATTGGGGTAGTATGGGGTGTGTACAATATTGTTCAACAAATCTGGGTTTGGGTCTGTTCCATCTTCACTTGGGGGTGTTTCCGGGAAGGTTGGTGGATCGTTGTCCATGGCAATATCGTCAAACTCTTCACCACTACAGTTGAACCCAAGGTCAATGGCCCGGTACTGATACCCCAATAAGTGTTGTTCCACGGATGCTCTTGGTACACAAAGCCATTCGGCCAAAACAGTACCGTAAAGGTCCCTGAAATCCATGGTATATTCCAGATTTCCCCTGCTATTTGGACTGTCCAGCGAAGGGTGGTCCCCTACAAAGGCGCTGCCGCTCAATCCAGAACCGAAGAAAAGTGTGGGTGCGGCCTTACCGTGGTCGGTACCGTTGGAACCATTTTCAAAAATCCTTCGGCCAAACTCGGAGAAGGTCATGCTAAGCACCTTGTCGTCTTGTTCGGTACAGGCTAAATCTTCATAAAAATTGTTGATGGCTATGGACAGTGTAGACATCAGGCGTTCATGGACAATGGGTTGGTTGCCATGGGTATCAAATCCCCCCAAGGAAATCATGTATACTTTTGTTCCAAGTCCACCTTTTATAAGCTTTGCCAGAAGGGATAGTTGTCTTGCGAAGCCGTTGTCCTGATATTCAACACACCTCAGTGCATCTCCGCGTTCATACGCTTCATGGATTTTGCCGGCATATTCATAAGTGGTGTTGGCCACACCACGCAGAAAACGTAGTTGGTCACCGTACATACAATCGTCAAAAGGAGCATTTTGGATATCGTAGAAAAGACCGGTTTCGGCAATCTGCTCCAATTGGTCCACATTGTTGGTCACAAAGGCATAGTTGGTCTCCCTGCCTTGGAACACTAAGTTGGATAAATTCCCTATTTGAATGGCTGCAGGGGCTTCGGGCGGATTGATGAGATAATCTGGGTAGAGATTCTCAAAATGCCTACCCATCCAACCTGTTGGTTCACCACTGAATCCGGTAGTGTTCAAATCGGTGTTGGCATATATGTCAGATCCCGTAAAATGGGACAAGCTTTGGTTTTCATAACCCACTCCGTGCACGGCCTTGAACTGGCCATCGCCCCAAAGCGATTCCAAAGCGCTCATATAGGTAGGAACGCCAAAATCATCGGTTAGTTTTAAGATCTTACTTTCAGGGATATAAATATTGGGTCTTGCATTGGCATAGGTATCGTATTGTTGAATGGGGATTACCGTACTTAAGCCATCATTTCCCCCAGATAATCTAATAAGTACCAGAATATTGTCCGTTTCAGCTGCAGCGATGGCAGCAGAAAGGGGAGAAGGGGCGGAAGCGGAGATGAGGTTACTTCCCAAAAACATGGAACCTGACCCTGCTATACCCAATGCTTGGATAAAGGATCTTCGGCTCCAGTTTTTATGTTCCAAATCGTGGCCATCATGTTCTAGGCCCTTATATGGTGATGATGTATTATGGTTGTGATGAGAGTCGCACATGGTCGTAGGTGTTATTTTAGTTGGAATTCTGGTTCTCTGGACAAGTGTCTTAGCAATACATAAACTTGTGTAGGCACTTCCATACTTACGGAAAGTGTCCAGAGGCTCAATCCGCCGGGGGTGTAGTCCGGGGAATAGTATTCTTCGGGCACGTCATCAATTTTAAAGGCATCCATGGCCTTTTCAAAATCGGCCTCTGTCAGTAGACCTTTGGGCGTAAACTTGTTCACTAGCGCACGTACTACAATCTCTGGGTTGCTGGTATTACTGTTGGCGGCTCCAACGGCATCCATGGCCAATGTTCTGAATTGTTCAGGATCTGCTTGGAAAAAGCGTTCCAAAAATACCTCGGAAGTCAACCAACGTCCAATAATGAAATTGGTATTGATCCATTGGCGATCGCGTTGCCATCCGGCAACATCAAAAGGATCAAAAAGCTCTTGCCCAATCAAACCGGCGGCATCAATAATATTAAGAACAGTGCCATCGTCATAACCAAATCCTGTTTCTTTGACCATGTTAAGGTAAAGATCAAAAGGACTCTTTATGATAACCCCAATTGCGGTGTCATCGAAGAAATGTTGACTTTTGAATAGTTGGCGCAGTACAGGGGCTATTTCAAAATTATTGGCCACGAAGGTTTGGGCAAGACCATCAATGATTTGTGGTGCAATGCCATTTCCATCGTCTCCTGTAGCATCTGGGTGTACAAAAAACTCGTAAAGTTTTGCACAGATAAACCTAGCTATTTCATTAGATCGTTCATTAAAAAGAATATCGATGACATCATCATAGCCCCAATTTCCTGTTTGTCCAAAAATGGTTTTGTTCTCTGTGCTAAAATCTTCGGCATTAAAGGTTACCTGTGTACATCCTTCCTCTCCTCTTTCTGTATACCCTGAAAGTGCTTTGGAAGTTTCTATAATATCCTGTTCGGTGTAAGCATTTCCTTCGCCCAAGGTAAAAAGTTCGTAGAGTTCCCGTGCATAGTTTTCGTTGGGATTGTCCCCTCGGTTACGAACCCCATCCAGATAATACAACATGGCACTCGTGAGGCCAATTTCGCTCACAAAGGTTTTAAAGTTGCCCAAGGCATTGCGCTGTAGACAATTAACATAGTGATAGAGAAACGAATTACAGTCGTATACATCGATTTCGGTTACGAAATGGTTGCTCCAAAAGAAACTCATACGATCTCTGAGGCCATTGTTGAGAAGGGCATTTCCATAGGTCGTCGAAAATTCTTCGAACTGGGCGCGCCTAACCTGTCTGGCCAAATCGTCATCGGCAGGATAATCGGCGTTGTTCCAGTCTGCCCACTCGGGGGGAGGGATAACCGGGGCCGCCAAGGCTTGGTCGACCAAAGTATCGACCAAATTTCCAGCTGATTCTCCAACAGCGCTATTAACGGTTTGTACGGAGGCGCTAAAACTTAGTCTCCGATATAGATGTGCTGCCCGTAACCCATCCAATGGAATAGTGTACGGCGCTAAGGTCGAGGTGTTACAATTGATGAAGTACTCCATAGCAAAGTCTGGCGTTAATTTGGTACATAGTTTGGGGCAACTATATGTTTATGCTAATGTTGGATGTGGTTCAATTGGGCCAACAAATTACAATCTTAACGTTCTGTATCCCATGAACTACCAATTTTTTCGATGAAATGCATGTTTTTTTCACTAATTTTCTATTTCGATGGCAAAACACACCGAATTTGGGAGACTGGGAGAGCAATTGGCAGTTGATTTTTTGTTGCATAATAGGTATAAAATATTAGCCAGAAACTACCGATATCTCAAAGCAGAAATAGACATCATCGCCCAAAAAGGAAATACCTTGGTTGTTGTAGAGGTAAAGTCAAGGAATATGGGGTTTTTAGAAGATATTTCCAATACTGTAAACCGTAAAAAAGTAGGTTTGCTCACCCTTGCTGCCAATCAATTTGTACAAGAACGGGATTTAGAAGTTGAGGTTAGATTTGATATTATCAAAGTAGTTAAGCATGGTAATGGTTTTGAAATAGAGCATCTTGAAAATGCATTTTATTATTTTTAACCATTTGTTTGTTTTGTAACAACATGTTATTTTTGTAGCAAAGCCAAACTAAACCAAAAAAATGAAAACAATCTCTGCGGTAGTTGAACATTACATTAAAAAGAAACCTTTTTTGCAAACTGCCCTTGCACAGGGCATCATCAACCTAACGTCTCTTTCGAGGCAGATCAAGCCCGAAATTGCCGATGAATTAGGTAAGGATGTAAAAGATGGAGCCATCGTAATGGCCCTCAAAAGACTTTCAGATGATTTGGAGTTCCGGGCTACGCACAGAATTGTAAAGGTCCTCAAGAATATTGGAGAGATTACCGTACGTTCCAATTTAACAGACTATACATTTTTGGCCTCCGATACCATTTTAGAACAACAGGCCCGACTTTTGGAGGAAGTAAATATCAATCAAGATGTGTTCTATACCTCTTCCCGTGGGGTCAATGAAATTAATATTGTGATCAGCAATATTATGGACAAGGTGGTAGAAAAGTACTTCAAGAGCGAGCGTTGCACCCAAAAGGTGGAAGGACTTTCCTCGATTACTGTCAAGCTTCCATCTGAGAATGTTTCTGTACCTGGAATATATTACTTCATTTTCCAGCGATTGGCCTGGGAGGGAATCATTTTGTATGAAGTGATTTCCACGACCAATGAGTTCACCATTCTGGTCAATGAGGAACAAGTGGATGTGGCATTCAAGACCATCAAGGACCTTAAATTGTTGTAGTTGGCTTTGGACGGATTCTGTTAGGGTATGGATTATCCAAACAACAATCCTTACCTTGGGCATGTTAGCACTTATTCCATGAAATATTCTATATACGTTATTTTTTTGGCGCTTTTGGCCGTATACAGCCCCTGCACCGCTCAAGAGCTGTATTTTCCTGAACGGAATGAAGCATGGGAAATGGCAGGTGAAAATCAGTATGACTATAATGCACAGCAATTGGAAAACGCTGTGGACTTTGCCGAAAACAATGAATATTCAGGTTCCCGGGATTTGCGCATAGCTATTTTAGAGGGATTCAAAAGAGAACCGTTTCATGAGATATTGGGACCTACCAAAAAAAGAGGCGGCCCTGCGGGGATGGTTATAAAAGATGGCTATATCCTTGCTTCTTGGGGTGATACCAAACGGGTTGATATGACCTTTAGTGTGACCAAGAGCTTTTTGTCCACCGTGGCAGGGTTGGCAGAGGACGCTGGGTTGATTCAGGATACCAAGGACAAAGTGGCAAACTATGTTTGGGACGGTACTTTTGATGGGGAGCACAATGCTAAAATCACTTGGGAACATTTGCTGCAACAAAATTCCGATTGGTCCGGAGAGCTATGGGGCTTGAAGGATTGGGCAGACCGCCCGCCCAATGAAGGAGGCCTGGACGATTGGAAATACCGAAAACTGAACGAGCCCGGTACGGTCATGGAGTACAATGATGTTCGGGTGAATGTACTGTCCTATGCATTGACCAACGTATGGCGAAAGCCCCTACCCATGGTCTTAAAGGATCAGTTGATGGATAGGATTGATGCAACCCCCACTTGGCGGTGGTATGGCTATGACCATGCTTGGACCGTCATTGATGGGCTGAAAATGAAATCCGTGACCGGGGGAGGACATTCTGGAGCAGGACTGTTTATTTCTACCGAAGATATGGCCCGTTTTGGCCTCTTGTTTTTGAACAACGGAAAATGGAAAGACCAACAACTGGTCAGTGAGGATTGGATCAAAAAAGCTACGCAGCCTTCAGTGCCCAATGTAAATTACGGGTATATGTGGTGGTTAAACCAAAAAGGCCCCCGCCATTGGGAAGGTGTTCCCGAACATGTATTTTACGCAGCCGGTTTTGGCGGTAATTTTATTGTGGTGGACCAAAAAAGAGGATTGCTCATCGTAACGCGATGGTTGGAACCTTCACAAATTGGGGATTTTGTAAAGCAAGTGTACGAGGCATTTTGATGAACTATCATTCCAATTTCCCAGATTTCTCGGCGCTGTGCTCTGTCGAAATGACTTTTAAGAAGGATTGTCATTTCGAGCGCCCGCCTATCGGACGGGCAGAAATGTGAGAAATCTATTTTGAAATAACGGAGATTTCTCAATCGTCGTTCCACTCCTCATTTCGAAATGACATCAAAGGTTTGCGATTCCGTAACCTGTCTAAGCCATGGAATGCAGGCCAAACATATTCCCTTCCGTATCAGTTCCAAGGGCAATGAAACCATATTCCCCTATTGAAAATTTGGATTTGAACACTTTTCCACCAGCGTTTTCAATTCTGGCTTCCTCAATACTACAATCCTCACTTCCAAAATAAACCAAGGTACTATTGCCTCCTGCGGCAAAACCTTCCATTTTGCAGAGTGCGCCGCCAGCACCAAAATTGTTCATCTTGTTCGGAAAGAATTTCATGGCCAATCCCCCTTCATCGGAAGGCATGGGAAGGTCATCAAATTTGATGCCCAGAACAGTTTCATAGAACTTTTGTGCACGGGACATATCGTTCACATAAATTTCAAACCACACAACGGGATTGGGTTTTTGGTTTTCCATATTTTAGTGTTTAATATTTATTAAATGGTATAAACTTTACTTTGGAAGCTTGGACATATCCATGTGCAGCATTCCCCAGCGATGCCCGTCAAGATCAATGAAACCCATAACATACATCCAACCTTCCAATTCTGAGGGTTCTGCGTATACGGTTCCGCCAGCATTCTTGACCATTTCGGCAAACTCATCTACATATTCACGGGTAGGAGAATCAAGGTTCAAGTATGCTTCGGTACCTTTGGAAGTATCTGCAATGGGGTTTCCGGCAAAATGGGCAAAACGTTCTTCGGGAAAGAGCATCAACACCGTTTTGTTTTCATCGAGATAGAAACCGGCATATTCATCGTTTTTTGGTTGATTTTCTGTTTCTTGAAATCCGAGGCTATTAAAGAATTCTTTTGATTTTTTTACATCTTTTACAGGAAGATTTATCCAAAACGCCTTTACTTTATTGGTTTTCATACTGCTCTATTTGATTTTTGTAAAATAGGATTTCATTTCTTTGATCCTAGGGTTTTTAAATCCACTTAACGTATACACATCACAAAAAGCATAGGCAGCAGGATTTCCATTTTGGTCTTGGGCATGGATAACACCGTTCACCGCGGCAGTATTTCCGTGGGTAATGATTTTATCGAGTTCCAGGCCACATTCGGACTGTACCATGGATTCAATTTCTTTTTTGAATTCTTCCAAACCGTTTATGGTTTTATCTCCCAACATGGTCCATGTGATATCCGGGGTCACACTTTCAGCAATAAATTGGGTATCCCCTTTGGCGAAAGCCTCATTAAATTTCCTTAAAAATTTTCCTTTTTCTGTCATGAGTATCAATAATTTATAGCTGTCCAAATATATGGGGAACAAAACAGTGTACTCATGTGTGAAAACGACAATCCTACGGGTCGATTCCGACATGGATGCGAACTCTCAAAAATTGGAGATTTTGTAAAGCAGGTGTACGAGGCATTTTAATTCAGGTTTTATCCCAAGTAGATATCACAAAACCCAAATTGAATGGCATTTTCTGGGTCTGATGGGTTATCGTAGGTCTTAAAGACCTTTTCTCCAATGTTGAATGGAATAGAAGCCTTGAAAATGGGACCGTCAAAGCAAAAGGTGTGATACTCTCCGTTTTCGCCACAGGGATCAACACCTGATGGAAATTTGTTTAGGAGTTCTTGGGACAGCTCATGTCCTAAAAAAGATGCATCCAATTTTGAGTTATTGATGCAAATGATCACGGCCCGAAACCCGAGTGCCAAAAACTCCTCTATTAACTCAGAGGTGTCCTTTTTCCACAACGGGAAAAGTGTGGTCAGCCCATAGGGTTGGAGCATATTTTCCCGGTACTTTTTCAGGTCTTCCAAAAAAATGTCCCCAAAACCTGTGTGGGTATACCCTTCGGACCGTAATCGGGTAACCGTGGTTTGCATCAACTCATTGTATTGTTCCATACTGGGTTTTTCTGGAACTTCAAGAACCTGCAAAGGAATACCAACAGCTGCTGCCTGGGCTTCCAGAACGTTTCTTGGCAAGCCATGCATGGAAACTCTGTTGTAATGCGCATTTACCGTGGTCAATAATAGGTCAATGTCATAGTTGCCTTGCTCCAATAGGTAATGGAGTGCCATTGCAGAATCCTTGCCGGAACTCCAATTGAAATAGGTCTTTGGTTTTTGTGCCATAATAGGATTTTTGGGCTATGATACCGCTACTTTTTGTGGGTTAAGGGGTTCCAGTGCCTTCAATGCCTTTTCAACACTCGTGATTCGGTCAAAGACCAACAACAACCGTAGTCCATTTCGGGTCTGCTTTTCCTTGAGTTTGGCTTGTTGGGGATGATGTTGCACATATTGTAGCACTTGGGTAAAGGCGGTGGTTTGATAAAAATGGGATTGTTGGTCTGCAACAAAATACCCAATAAACTTGCCTTTTTTCATGATGACCTTTTCCAGACCAATATGGGTGGCAATCCATTTTATCCGAATGGAATTCAATAAATCCACGGCCTGTTGGGGCAGTTCCCCAAAACGGTCTATCAGCTCGGATTCATATGTTATGAGCCCTTCCTCATCTCTGATCTCATTGAGTTGGGTGTAGAGGTTCAAGCGTTCCGTGATGTTGTTGATATAGTCATCCGGGAAGAGTAGTTCAAAATCCGTATCCAACTGAATGTCCTTCACAAAAACTTTTTCTTTGTGGCCCTCCACTTCCTCGTACAACTCCTTGAACTCATTTTCCTTGAGTTCTTCAATTGCTTCAGACAGTATTTTTTGGTAGGTCTCGAACCCAATCTCATTGATAAAACCACTCTGCTCACCCCCCAATAGATCTCCGGCCCCACGGATTTCCAAATCTTTCATGGCAATGTTGAATCCACTTCCCAAATCGGTGAATTGTTCTAAGGCTTCAATACGTTTTCGGGCATCGGGTGTCATCACTTCGTAAGGAGGAGTGATGAAAAAACAGAATGCTTTTTTATTGCTTCGACCTACACGGCCCCGCATTTGGTGCAGATCGCTCAGTCCAAAATTATTGGCATTATTGATAAAAATGGTGTTGGCGTTCGTGACATCCAAGCCACTTTCCACAATGGTGGTGGACACCAGAACATCAAACTCCCCGTTCATAAACGCGAGCATGAGTTGTTCCAATTTTTTGCCCTCCATCTGTCCATGGCCAATACCAATTTTTGCATCGGGCACTAAACGTTGAATCATTCCGGCCACTTCCTTGATGTTCTCAATGCGATTATGGATAAAGAACACCTGTCCACCCCGTTGGATTTCATACGAAACGGCATCACGAATGATTTCTTCATTGAATCGGATGACCTGACTCTCGATGGGGTAACGGTTGGGGGGCGGGGTATTGATGACCGATAGGTCCCGGGCCGCCATCAAACTAAATTGTAGGGTTCTAGGAATAGGTGTGGCAGTAAGTGTAAGCACATCTACATTTTCCTTGATGGAACGGAGTTTTTCCTTTACAGAAACCCCAAATTTTTGCTCCTCGTCCACGATGAGCAAGCCCAAATCCTTAAATTTTACATTTTTGTTCACCAATTGGTGCGTACCGATTATGATATCGACCTTGCCGCTTTCTAAATTCTCCAAGGTGTCTCTTTTCTCCTTAGCAGTCCTAAACCGATTGAGATAGTCAACGGTAACCGGCATATCCTTTAACCGCTCAGAAAAAGTACGATGATGTTGAAAAGCCAAGATGGTGGTGGGAACTAGCACGGCTACTTGTTTTCCGTTGTCCACGGCTTTGAACGCTGCCCGGATGGCTACTTCAGTTTTCCCAAAACCAACGTCGC
>JAUICT010000525.1 GCA_030429325.1 Bacteroidia bacterium | reverse complement strand
ATAAGATTGCTCCAAGGCCTTGACCGGTTCCCACATCATGGCACTTGCCGTCCATTGGCCATCCTCCATGTGAGTGATGGGCCCGTGATGGGTCCTATACATGGGAAAAGTCTTCTCCTTTATGGTATCCCCATCTTTGTACTTCAGTGTTGTCTCCAGAGAATCTACAGGGCGTAGCTCCTCTCCGTAGGCATAGAAAAGCTTGCCGTCATTCTTAACCAAGGTTTCCTTGAATTCATCCATCACATCAGTATAGGTTGATGTGTGCATCCATCCCGTTTTTTCATTGAACCCCTGATACACAAAGAACTGCCCCCAAGTTACCGCACCATAGGCATTCAGCCCTTCTTCGCTCACCACATGCACCTCTCCCCTAAAATAGAACGAGGTATGGGGATTGATTAAGAGCATGGCGTTGCCCGATTGCGTCAATTCCCCAGAAATTGCAATCCCATTGGATCCTTGGGGCTCTGCCATTTCCCCCTCTTGTTGGTGTTTGATCAATTCCATTTCCGGAATTTCCATATCACTTTCATAAAATGCCTTGATTTTTTTTATGGAAATACGTTCAATATCCCCACCAATGGACCCTTCACTGAAATACATGGGCATCCATGGTTCAAAACGGGTTAGCAATTTGGGCTTTACTTCGGGATGGGTGTGCAAATAGTAGTTGACTCCATCCGCAAAAGCGTTGCACAATTCTTTCAACCATTCGGGACTATCTTCATAATTGGCCTTGGCCTCTTCCTCGGTCATGAACAGCTTGGCCCGCAGGTCACTATACAATGCTTCCTCCCCTTCCACTTCTGCCAACCGACCGGTAGCCCAGATATAATTTTGTTCCACTCGGTTAAAATCGTCCTCACATTGGGCATAAAGCAGTCCAAAAACAGCGTCAGCATCTGTTTTTCCGTAGATGTGTGGGACTCCAAAATCGTCACGGATTATGGTGATATTTTCTGCTTGGGCCTGCCATTTTTCAACTTCTGATATTGGTTTTGGCGTACAGGCCATTAGAACAAAAACTGTAGCTAGGATAAATGCTCTCATTTTGAGGTAGTTTGTTTATGTTGTGAAAATACAGGATTTCCTTTTGATTTACCAACTGCCACTGGCCCCGCCACCCCCTGAACTTCCGCCACCGCCGGAAAAGCTACTGGAACTGCCTCCTGAACTCGACCCAAAGGAATGGGTGCCCGAAGAGGAAAAGGTCTTGCTCATGTAGTTACTATCCGACTTAACCCATGAAAGTTTAAAGTCTTCTTTCCCTTTGAGCATTATTTTCAACAAAGCCAAAAGCATGGTGAAAACAAAAAAGCCGGGAAGCACATAATACAACCATGATAGGTTATCCAATAGCGGGTCAATATTGATATTGAGTTCCAGAAACATGGAAAGGAAAAACAGGGGCATCAACATAAAGACCAATCCAAAACCAGCTTGAAGCATCCCAAAGGGAATCATGAAAATCCCCGGTACCAAGCCAAGCTTTCCAATAAAAATCCCCCTGAACATTTCAATAAGTGCCGAATACCCTTTGTAGAAAACAAATCCGCCTGCAAAAACGAAGACAGAGAGAAACAAGATTATCACAATTTTTGCCCAGAGTGGCATGGCACTATCTTCTTCTATCTTTTTTTTGAATTCTTCAAGTGCCTCTGGATCAAGCAAAAATTCTATGATTTGGTCCGTGGCCAAATCCAATCCTTCAAAATAGTCTTCCTCCTTAAACTTGGGAATCATGGTGTTCCTGATGATTCGCGATGCCACGGCGTCTGTGATATATGGTTCCAAGCCATATCCCACCTCTATGCGCACTTCACGGTCGTTTTTGGAAAATAAAATCAAGATACCGTTGTCCTTATCTTCTTGACCCAACCGGTTCTGGTTGAATGTACCGTTGGCATATTCTTCTATAGTTTCGTAGCCCAGTTCGTTTATGGTAAGAATCACCAACTGATTGGTGGTCTCCGATTCAAAACGGTTGAGCTTGCTTGTTAATGAGTTAAGCTGTTCGGGGGTGAAGATTTGGGCGCTATCGGTAACAATGGCCCTTAACT
>JAUICT010000040.1 GCA_030429325.1 Bacteroidia bacterium | reverse complement strand
TTTTCATCGATAGATGAGATGGGCATTACTTTTGTGGATACTGAATATTCCAAGGCCTATTTGCGCCATTTGTTCGCTGCAAACGAGTATTTGGGCAAGCAGATAGCCACTATTCACAATCTTGGTTTTTATTTGTGGTTGGTACGAACCGCAAGAGAACGTATTTTAGCAGGGGATTTCCTGGAATGGAAAACCAGAATGGTAGAACAAATGGATAAAAGACTGTAATGCTCACCATACTTGACAAATACATCTTAAAACGTTATTTGATCACCTTTCTGGGGATGCTTATGCTTTTTGTTCCCATTGGAATCATGGCCAACTTGGCGGAAAAGATTGGAAAAATCATTGACAATGAGGCTCCCCTTTCCGAGGTGATTGTCTTTTATGGGAATTTTACTTTGGTAATCGGTAATCTATTGTTGCCCGTCTTTTTGTTTCTTTCCATTATATTTTTTACCTCTAAACTGGCCAGTAACACGGAGATTGTTGCCATTTTAAGTTCTGGAGTGTCCTATAGTCGTTTTTTACGACCGTATTTGATTGGGGCAACCATGGTGGCCATCCTTATTTTTATGATGGGGATGTTCATTGTTCCCCATGCCAGTATTGGATTTAATGAGTTCGAATACAAGTACTTTAAAAAAGGAAGACAGGTTCAGGTAACGGATAATATTTTTAATCAGCTCAATGAGAATGATTACCTCTATGTGAGCAGTTTTGACCCTAACCGAAAAATAGGGTACAATTTCACGTATGAGCATTTTGACTCCATCAAACAATTGGATTTTAAGATTTCGGCAAGTAATATCCGATGGATGGAAAAAGACAGTCTATACCGTTTGACCAATTATGTAAAACGAAAACTCCACGATGATGTGGAATACATTGAGACCAAAAGAAGACTGGACACCCTCTTTACATTTAAGTTGGAAGACCTGACCCCGGTTTCTTATGTTGCGGAAACCAAGAACCTTTTTGAGCTTAATGAGTTTATTGAAGATCAAAAACAAAAAGGGGCTTCCAATATAAATACGTATGTGTTGGTCAAATATAAAAGATGGGCTTTGCCCATTGCCGCTTTTATCCTAACCATTATTGCCGTTGCCGTTTCTTCTGTAAAACGCAGGGGAGGTATGGGGCTTAATCTCGCATTTGGTATTGGCGTGGCCTTCGTTTATATTTTCTTTGACAAGGTTTTTGGTACACTGGCAGAACAATCCGGTTTTTCGCCCTTATTGGCGGTAATCATCCCCAATCTTATTTTTGGTGTTTTTGCCGTTTACATGCTGCTGAAAGCCAAAAGATAATGATCATTACAATCCTAATGTCTTAACGTTAAATGGTTTGCCTAATTTCTGTAGGTAATGCATAAAGTTTTATATTTGTCCCCACTATTTTTTAAGAACTGACTTTCCATGGAGTATTTAGATTTTGAACTTCCCATCAAAGAACTTGAAGACCAACTTCAAAAATGTATGGTGATAGGTGAAGAAAGTGATGTTGATGTAACCGAGACCTGCTCTCAAATTGAAAAAAAACTTCAAGAGACAAGAAAAGAGATTTACAAGAACCTGACCGCTTGGCAACGGGTACAACTTTCCAGACATCCCAATAGGCCATATACCATGGACTATATCAATGCCATATGTGGAGATACGTTCTTGGAACTTCACGGCGATAGGAATGTCAAAGATGACAAAGCCATGGTGGGTGGTCTAGGAAAAATAGGCGATCAGACCTATATGTTCATCGGTCAACAAAAAGGATATAATACCAAGACCAGACAGTATCGAAATTTTGGTATGGCCAATCCAGAAGGATATCGAAAAGCATTGCGATTGATGAAATCCGCTGAGAAATTCAATATTCCTGTAGTCACTTTTATTGATACCCCCGGCGCCTATCCAGGTTTGGAAGCAGAAGAAAGGGGACAGGGTGAAGCCATTGCAAGAAATATTCTGGAGATGACCCGTCTAGAGGTCCCTATTATTTGTATTATAATTGGAGAAGGTGCATCAGGTGGTGCTTTGGGCATTGGCGTAGGAGATAAAGTATTGATGCTGGAGAATGCTTGGTATTCTGTGATCTCCCCGGAAAACTGTTCTTCCATTTTGTGGAGAAGCTGGGAGTATAAGGAAAAGGCAGCAGAAGCTCTTAAGCTAACCGCCTCGGACAGCAAAAAAATCAAGGTCATTGACGAAATCATCAAGGAACCCCTAGGTGGTGCACATGTGAATAGGGAAAAGACCTTTGAAACGGTCAAGAACAAAATTTCATCCCATTACGAAGAACTTAAAAAGTTATCACCAAAACAACTGATAAAATCCAGAATGGATAAATACGCCTCAATGGGCGTTTTCAATGGCTAATTCTTGTTTTTCAAAGGCTAACTTTTTTTATCAGGTTTTTTCCTCTACTTTTTTCGCGTTATTAACAGAAATCGCAAGTTATTAACAGTAACTTTGTTCATTATCTGTGGAAATCACACGATGTAAAATTAAAGTTAACTTAAGACCAATTAGCTACTTTCGCATTCATGGACAAACCTAGCCCAATCATCGGTCATAGAGTGGACAAGTCAACCCTCATCAATCTTGAAAAAGGCAAAATACCGCCTCAAGCAGTTGATTTAGAGGAAGTTGTACTTGGAGCTATGATGATTGACAAGAAAGGAGTGGACGAAGTAATCGATATTCTGCATCCCGATGTCTTTTATAAGGACGCTCATAGGTTTATCTACGAGGCCATCTTCAAATTATTTGAATCTTCAGAGCCGGTGGATTTATTAACCGTTTCCTCTGAACTCAAGAAGGAAGGAAAGCTGGAAGCTGTCGGAGGGGACTTTTATTTGATAAAACTCACCCAAAAAGTAGCCTCTTCGGCGCATATTGAGTTCCATGCGAGGATTATCCTTCAAAAATACATCCAACGCAGTCTTATCAAGATTTCCAGTGAGATCATTGAAAACGCCTATAGTGATTCCACAGACGTTTTTGACCTTTTGGATGATGCTGAGGCGAAATTATACGAGGTCACCCAAGGCAACCTAAAGCGTTCAGCCGAAACGGCCCAAAACTTGGTAATCCAGGCAAAGAAAAAAATTGAGGAAATTTCCAATAAAGAAGGACTCAGTGGAATCCCTTCTGGATTTGATAAGTTGGACAAGCTTACCTCAGGTTGGCAGCCCAGTGACCTTATTATTGTGGCGGCGCGTCCCGGTATGGGTAAAACGGCCTTGACGCTTTCCATGGCCAGAAACATTGCCGTGAATTCCGGTAACGCCGTGGCCTTCTTTTCCTTGGAGATGTCCTCCGTACAGTTGATCACCCGTTTGATTTCTTCGGAAACAGGGCTTTCTTCAGAAAAATTAAGGACCGGAAAATTGGAAAAGCACGAATGGGAACAGTTGAACGTAAAGGTAAAGGCCTTGGAAAAAGCCCCTTTGTTTATCGATGATACCCCATCACTTTCCATTTTTGACTTAAGGGCCAAGGCAAGACGATTGGCTTCGCAGCATAAAATAAAACTGATCATCATTGACTATTTACAATTGATGACCGCCGGTGGAAGCCAAAAAGGAGGGAACCGTGAACAAGAGATTTCCACCATTTCCCGAAACTTAAAGGCACTGGCCAAGGAACTCAATGTGCCTGTGATTGCCCTGTCGCAGTTGTCACGTGCTGTAGAGACCCGTGGAGGCAGCAAGCGTCCGATACTTTCCGATTTGAGGGAATCCGGGGCCATTGAGCAGGATGCGGATATTGTATCGTTTATTTACCGACCTGAATACTATAAAATTGACGAGTGGGATGATGAAGAGCGCACCCCCACCCAAGGTCAGGCTGAGTTCATTGTAGCCAAGCACCGTAATGGAGGTTTGGATAATATTAGGTTAAAATTTGTGGGCGCTCTGGGTAAATTTGATAACTTGGATGACTTTGACTCCCCATTCGAATTCCAATCGAAGATGAATGCGGACGAAGAAAATCCCTTTGCAACCCCAAATCTTCCCAGTGCGGACGAGGCTTTTGGGAGCGCAATGAACAGTGACGATGACCCAGATGACAATGACGTGCCATTTTAATAAAATTACTTTTCTGTCACCTCGAGCGCAGTCGAGAGGCATCTTGCTTCTTTTTTCTCTGCTCTTTTCTATTTCCTCTTTCGCTTCTGTCATCCTAATTCCCATGGATGCTGAAAGTCAAGAAAATCACCTGAAAGCCTACGGAATTACTTATTGGGTACTTTCCAAACAGCAGAAGGTACAATGGCTCTTAAATTATCGCGGTGGTTCTTTCATGATGCCCGATGGCGAAGCTATCCGAAAAGAATGCCAGATTCGTGGGGTTTCCTTCGAGGTGCTGTCCGATGGACAAGCGGAACAGATTTTAGATGAAATTAGTAGCCCATCCCAGAACCAGGACGCTGTTATTTTGGAAAAGGCTCCCAAGATAGCCGTGTATTCCCCTAAAGAGAACCAACCTTGGGACGATGCGGTCACCATGGTGCTCACCTATGCGGAGATTCCATATATTACCGTTTATGATGAAGAGGTGCTGGGCGATAAGTTGGCATTGTATGATTGGTTGCATTTACACCACGAAGACTTTACAGGCCAATACGGAAGATTTTATGGAGCCTACCGAGCCGCTCCTTGGTATATTGAAGGAAAAGAACAAGCAGAAGCTTTGGCACAACGATTGGGGTATGCAAAAGTATCCGACGAAAAACTGGCAGTTGCCCAAAAAATCAGGAATTATGTGATTGGTGGTGGATTTATGTTTGCCATGTGCTCTGCCACGGATAGTTTTGATATTGCGTTGGCCGCGGAAAATGTGGATATCTGTGAGCCGATGTTCGATGGAGACCCTTCAGACGCCAATTATCAAGGAAAGTTGGATTACAGTAATACATTTGCCTTCACCAATTTTATTTTGGAACGAAACCCACTTAGATACGAGTTTTCTTCCATAGACATGACCAACAAAAGGGGTAATGTGCCCAAAGAATCTGATTATTTTTCATTGATGGAGTTTTCCGCCAAATGGGACCCCGTTCCTACCATGTTGACCCAAAACCATACCTCTTTGGTTAAGGGGTTCATGGGACAGACCACAGCCTTCACTAGGAGTGAGGTAAAACCAACCGTAATGGTGCTGGGTGAAAATAAAATTAATGGAGAGGCCCGCTACATTCACGGAATCAAAGGGAAAGGATTCTTTACATTTTACGGAGGGCATGACCCGGAAGACTACCAGCATAGGGTAGGGGATCCCAAAACTGAACTGGAGTTACATCCCACTTCGCCGGGATACCGTCTCATTTTGAACAATGTACTTTTTCCGGCTGCCCGCAAGAAGAAGCAGAAGACCTAACGTTTTGGGATTTGAACCAGAGCCATGGATTCTCTCAAATCAATATGTTCCCATTCCCAACCTAAAAGACAGGAAGTGTTTTTTAGATACCGTAGCGGTTCCAAACCAAACGGAAAATTATCTTTGTTTTCAAGATGGATGTTCCATTTTTCAAGATAATGGCTGGTTAAATAGATATCTTGTCTACCTCTTAGCCCCTGCCTTTGTTCCATGAAGCAACTTAAATGTGTTTTTAAAGGTTCATCCTCCACCCAACTGTTCAACCATTTTCTTGCTGGTTGGCATAGTTTGGCATTATCTGAAAATACACATCTAAAAGTATCTCTTGGATAATGATCTGTTTCTGAATCAGGGATTTCAAAGAGATGGCAGAGCGCTGAGAAAATATCAGATTTTTTATTAAGTCTTGTTATAATTCTAAAATTGGTGCTGCGACTTTCACCAGCAATTTGTAGGGCTTTTTTTAAATCTATGATAAGTTTGGAGTTGTCACTGTTGTAAATCCCATGTTTTAAAAGCAGATTTTTTTCATGCTTTGATAAGGTACAATACTTGCTGTCCAATAATGTAACACACCAATGTCCGCTTACATTAGGAGCATAACGAAATCTGAAAGGTTCTTTTTTTACATTGACAAGTGCATCTTTGAGAGATCCTCGAAAATCTGTGAGATAGGGTTCGTAGACGTAGGTAATATAATCACAGTCTAGGTTAAAATGCAAAATCGGTTTACCCAAGAGACCTTGAAAGGCCCATGCCAATTTTAGTTCACGAAAGCCCCAAGATGAGGGAAACCCCTGTGATTTGATAAAACTATCCCATGCTTCTTGATTGCCAGTATTTTCAAGGTAGCGATACGGATTATAAATATGATCTTTGATCAGGCCCTTTTTCATAAGAATAGATTTGGATGAATTGAGAATTTGGTCAATTTCTAAACTTCAAAGGGCTATGCTCTACAAATTTAAAGAATTAAACCTTCTATTTTGCTGGAAATCAGATAAGAGATGTGATTGATTTAAAATATTTGTATCCCAATCGCTTATTTGAAGGGTGGACACGTTGAAAACCTAAACCAATTTTTCCTTAAAAAAAGCAATGGTGCGCTTCCAAGCCAAATCCGCTGCAGCTTCATCAAACCGTGGAGTGGTATTATTATGGAATCCATGGTTTGCCTCAGGATAAAAATGGACTTCATAAGCTTTGCCCAATTCCTTGAGCTTGGCTTCATAATCTGGCCATCCTTCATTGACCCTTTGATCCAGTTCGGCATAATGGATTTGCAGGGGGGCATTTATTTTTTCAACGTCTTTATCATCGGGTTGCCCGCCATAAAAGGGAACGGCGGCAGCCAAATCTGGAACTTTTACGGCCATCATATTGGAAATCCATCCCCCAAAACAAAAACCCACCACGCCAACTTTGCCATTGCAATCTTCATGGTTTTTAAGATAGTTATAGGCAGCGATAAAGTCTTCCAGCATTTCATTTCTGTCCCGTTGGCGTTGCAAGGTACGGCCTTCATCATCATTGCCAGGATATCCGCCCAAAGGGGTAAGGGCATCCGGAGCCAAAGAAATGAAACCCTCCAGGGCTGCTCTTCGGCCTACATCTTCAATATAGGGATTTAATCCCCTGTTTTCATGGACGACCACTATACCACCCAGTTTACCTGAAGCATTTTTGGGTTTGGAGAGCAATCCGCGGATATTACCCCCGCCTTTTGGCGAGCTATAGGTGATGAACTTTGAATCTAATGAAGGGTCATCAGGTTGAACCACAAGGGTATCCTTGTAATTGGGCATGATGAAACTCAAAAGGGAGGGCAGGGTAATTCCGCCAACCGCGTAGAGCGATAGTTTTTTCATGAACTCTTTCCGATCTATTTTGTTGTGGGCATAGTCATCGTAGAGATCAAAAACCTCTTGTTTAATGTCCTCTTTTTTTAAAGCTGCCATGGATGTATGGGTTGATGAATTCCTATGAAGGTACAAATAAAACCCGGCAATATTTCTACTAGTGATCTATGTAAAGTATCAATCCGTAGTGTCCTTGGGCTGTCTTTTGGGCCATGCCTGACTGATCATATGGTTGGTTATTAACCATTCTCCATTTATTTTTTCATAGATTCTAAGATGATTGACGTAACGGTCATCCATTTTGCTTCCGTCTGGCCATTTTTGGTTCTTGCGGATATTTAATGATCTAACTGTTGCAATGGAATCATTGAGGAAGGTTATTTCATTTTCACCATAATCGTTTTCACCAGACATGACAAAATCCAAATTAAAAATGAAACCAAGTAACTCCCTTAATTCAGTTTTACTTTGCACCCGATCACCAAAGGCATTGGTCCAATCTGTTCTGTCCGCATAATGTTTTAGAGCCAATTCCAAGTTTTTGGTTTCCCAAGCATTGTCCCATTCCTCAATGCTTTCATTGATTAGGGTTTTGGCATTGTCGTAATCGATAGGTGTTTCCGGTTTTTGGGTGTTACAGCCCATGAAAAGACCCAGTGCTGCGAAGGTAAGTCCCAAACGTTTCATAAGATTGATTTTTATTGGGTTGACTTTATAGGGGGGGAAGCGCCCTTTTTATAAAAGGCTGCTAATCATAAAGATATATAAAAAATCAATCTGTAAATGGGATGTTAGATAAGTTTCTCCAAAACCCGCTCCACACCAAATTCATTATTGCTTGAAGTTTTGTACTGGGCCACCTTGAGCACATTGGGATGGGCATTGGCCATGGCAAAACTATAGTTGGAAAGCTGTAACATTTCCAAATCGTTGTTATAGTCCCCGAAAACCATGACCTCGTTGGAGGTGATTTGGTGTTGGTCCATGACTTTTTGAAGGGCATAGCCCTTGTGCGCATTTTGATGTGAAATATCTACCCAGTTTGCCCCGGATACTTTCACCTTTAGGGAATCCTCCAAAGACCGTACAGCCGGATAAATATGTCTCTCCGAACTTTCAAAATGGTAAATGGCAATCTTTAAGATTTCCGTATCCACTTTGGTCTGGTCTTCTACCACTTCAAACTCGGAGTAATATTCCTTGAGTAGTTTCAAAAAATCATCTGAATCTGGATTGGCAAAGGCGCCATTTTGACTGCAAAGCACCGGATGTGCATTGCTCAAGGGCTGTACAACATCCAAAATACGGTCCACTTCAGATTTGGTAATGGGCGTAGTAAGCAATACTTCACCCTTTTGTTTTACTAAAGCTCCATTTTCTGCAATAACAATGATATCGTCCTTAATGGAATCCAATTTGTCCACCATGCTGTTGTATTGGCGACCACTGGCAGCTACAAAAAGGATGTCTTTTTTTCTGAGCTCGTCAAAAATTTCAAAAAAACGGGGGCTCACTTCGTGATTGGAGTTCAATAAAGTGCCATCCATGTCGGTCACCACCATTTTGATCTGCGATAAATCCATTGTCCAGAAATTAAGCTGCAAAGGTATTTCTTATTGGGGGAATGGAAGAATCCCTTTTGGTAAACTTTATATTAATTTAGTGCCGCGCTTTTATATGTCTATGGATTTTTATCAAAAAGAACTACAATTACGATCATACCCCAGAGGGTTTCATCTGATTACCGATACCATTTTGGACGCCATTCCTGAATTGAAAAAGATAAGGGTGGGAATGTTACAGGTATTCATTAAGCATACTTCGGCCAGTTTGACCATCAATGAGAATGCCGACCCCACCGTCCGAACCGATTTTGAAAGCCATATGAACCAAATGGTTCCTGAAAATGCACCGTATTATGTGCATACCTATGAAGGTCCGGATGATATGCCGGCACATATTAAGGCCTCATTGATGGGCGCTTCGGTACAGATTCCCATTACCCAAGGAAAACTGAACCTAGGGATTTGGCAAGGTATCTATCTTTGCGAACATCGTAACCATGCTTCGGGAAGAAGGTTGGTGGTTACGGCTTTTGGTGACTAATACCTTTTTTTGACGATTTTTTTGGCCCAGGTCTTGTACATTTTCCCTGAAGGATGAAGACTGTCGGATGCAATCAGTGAACGGTTGAAGGCTGCTTTTTTGGATAAGTTGGTGATTTCTATAAACTGTACATTATATTGATTGGCCACGTCTTCAATAATGGAGTTGTAATTCAGTAATTCTTCAGTAATCTTTTCTTTATCCTTAAAACGGGCAAAGGGAGTAACACTCCAATCAGGTATGGAAAGCACAAAAACATTATTGGGATTATTGTTGGCCAACCGGATGGCTGTCTCCAATAAGGCAGGAAATTCAGCTTTAAAAGTTTCAAGAGGTAGGCCTTGATATTGATTATTTACCCCTATTAACAGGGAAACTAGTTTGTAATTGGAATTTAGGTTTTCAGAATTAATTTGCCTTATCAGGTCTGTGGTGGTCCATCCAGCTTTGGCCACGATTTTGGGTGATGTGACTTGGATTTTCTTTTTGTTCAACAGGCTGACCAGTTGAGCTGGCCACCCATTACGTTGCAGTTCACTCGTGCCTTCCGTATAACTGTCTCCCAATGCTAAAAAAGTGATGCTGTCGTTTTGTCCAAATAACACAGCACAATTCATTAGGATAAAAAAGCAGATTATAAAGGGGTTTTTCATGATGTACAATTTATGGACACCATAAAATACAAAAATCCCGCTCAATTGAGCGGGATTTTAATAAGCGGGGTAAGTTTATATTGATTTTTACTTTACTCTGTCCACGATGGCTTTAAAGGCATCGGGGTGGTTCATGGCCAAATCCGCAAGAACTTTTCTGTTAAGCTCTATTCCGTTGGATTTTACTTTGCCCATGAATTGGGAGTAAGACATTCCGTGCAAACGGGCACCAGCATTGATACGGGTGATCCACAATGAGCGGAAGTTACGTTTTTTG
>JAUICT010000524.1 GCA_030429325.1 Bacteroidia bacterium | reverse complement strand
TGAAGATGAAGGTGACATGGTCATGGGATGGGGAACCACTCGTGTTTTCTTGCCCATCAGTTTCTAAGAAATTATTGCTATGAAAAAGAAAAGGAGGCTTCTCGCCTCCTTTTTTATTTTACTTGAACTCCTCCAACAAAAACCTGTCCCGCTTCTATATTTGGAACGTTTTCTATAGGAACGCTCATGATGTCTTCACTTAAAATCACAAAATCGGCAAACTTACCAGGTTCTATACTGCCTTTTTCTTGCTCCTCAAAGTTGGAATGGGCCGCCCAAATCGTCATTCCTTTTAAGGTTTCTTCCCTAGACAGGGCATTTTCCATTTGATAGCCTCCTTCAGGATAGTTATTTACGTCTTTACGAGCCACCGCAGCGTAAAATGTTAGGAACGGACTCACTTGCTCCACGGGAAAATCGGTTCCCAATGCCACAGTCCCTGCCTTGTCCAATAGTTCTTTGAAGGCATAGGCCCCTTTTACGCGATCTGACCCCAAACGGTTTTCGGCCCAATACATATCGCTGGTAGCATGGGTGGGTTGAATAGAAGGAATGATCCCATTTGAAAAATAATCAAAATCTGCTGGTGAAATGACCTGTGCATGTTCTACCTTCCAACGGCGATTCAGTTTTCCTTCCAAGGCTTTTTCATAGGCTCGCAACACAACTACATTGGCCGAATCCCCAATAGCATGGGTATTCATTTGATAATCCGATGCCGCAATACGCTCTGCCAGAGCCCCAATTTGATCTACTGGTGTAACCATAGCGCCGTAATGGCCGGGCTGATCGGAATAGGGCTCCCTTAACGCCGCGCCCCTTGAGCCCAATGCACCATCTCCGTATACTTTTACGGAGCGTACATTTAATTTGTCGGTTTTAATAATTCCTTTGTCTAGGAAATAATCTAGATTGGAAGGAGAGTTGCTCACCATAGCGTATACTCGAATGGACAAGTCTCCAACTTGTTGCAGACTATCAATGAGTTCAATTGTTCCCCGACCCAATCCGGCATCATCCACCGTGGTAAGCCCATAATCGAAGCATAATTTTTCGGCATCCTTCAACGCTTGGATTTGGGTTTTTCTATCAGGTTGGGGTGTAATGGCATCGACCATTCCCATGGGGCCATCCACCAAAACACCTGTCAGTTTTCCATCTTTTTTAATGATATCACCCCCTACGGGCTTGGTTTCCAAAGTGATCCCGGCCAAATCCAAAGCTTTTTGATTCACTAAATAGGCATGGCCATCGATACGTTGTAGGACCACCGGTGTATCTGGAAACATTTCATCCAATCTGTCCTTGGTAGGAAACTCCTTCACCTCCCAATCATTTTGGTCCCATCCCCTTCCAAAAATAAAATCGGAAGGACGTTCTTTCTGAAAGGCCATAACCTTATCCAAAATCTCTTCAAAACTGGCCGTGCCCACCAAATCCACTACCTGTTGGTTCAGCCCTAGTCCGTAAAAATGGCAATGGGCATCTATAAAACCAGGAACAATGGTCTTGCCTTTGGCATCCAGCTCTTTCTTGGCGGTATATTTTTGATAAATTTCCTCGGTTTCGGTAACGGCGACAAACTTTCCATCTTTGATGGCCATATAACTGGCTTTGGAAAAATCGCCGTCAACAGTATAAATATTGGCGTTATTGACAATCAAGTCTACTTCCTCTTTTGAATTACAGGCCAAGAAGAAACCTATTGAGAACAGGAGGATATACTTTTTCATGGAACGGACGGTTTCCACCAAAAATAGAAAATGTAGGGAATATTCAAGGGTTACTCATCCACAAACTCGGTCATCACAAATTCCACCCTGCGATTTTTTCTTCGGGCTTTATCGGTTAGGGAAGTGTCCAATGGAACCTTATCCCCATATCCCTTGTAAGAGATACGGTTCTTATTGAGACCCAATCCCATAAGGTATTTGGCCACACTACTGGCCCGTTCCTTGGAAAGAACATCGTTATAGGAATCGGAGCCTAAATCGTCTGTATGCCCACTGATTGATACTTTCAGGTTAGGGTGCTTTTTCAGGTACTCAAATACATCTTTAAGACTTT
>JAUICT010000523.1 GCA_030429325.1 Bacteroidia bacterium | reverse complement strand
ACAATGATCACTGGCAACCCCTCTTGGGATGCACGCCATACCTCAAGTTCAGCATCGTGTTTGGTAATCCCATATACCGAGGCGTTGGTATTGGTCCATTCCGTGTCTTCAGTGACCTCTTTTTTGGTTATACTGGGGCCAATGGCGGCGATGGAGCTTACATAGCACAGTTTTTTTACACCATACTTTAGACTCAAGTTTACAACATTGGCAGTCCCCTCTACATTGGTCTGGACCAAGGTCTTGTACATTTTAGGATCAAAAGAAATCAGTGCAGCACAATGGTAGACCTCGTCAATGCCAATAAAAAGTTGGTCTAAATTGCCAATAGAAGTAATATCGGCCTGTACCCATTGTATTTTTTCCAGAAGACTTTCAGGTTGATTGGAATAATACCCAAAAATCTTGGAAACTTTTCCAAGAGACTCTTTGGTTCTATAGTTGGCTCTTACTGTTTTTCCATTTTTCACCAAATGGAACAGCAGGTGCGAACCTATCAACCCAGTACCTCCAGTGACCAATATCATGTGGTAAAAGTACCTATTTGTACTGAAATTATTCAGGGAAGTGGCAACTTCATTTTATATTTGCAGCTATTCTAAAAGTAGGTCATGAAGAAGAATTTTGTTCAGGAATTGCAATGGAGGGGAATGATACATGATGTAATGCCGGGAGCGGAGGAGCATCTAATGGAAACCATGCGGGCTGCATATGTGGGGATTGATCCTACAGCGGACTCCCTCCACATTGGCCATTTGGTGGGGGTGATGATGTTGAAACACTTTCAATTGGCAGGACACAAGCCTTATGCGCTTGTGGGAGGAGCAACAGGAATGATAGGAGATCCTTCCGGTAAATCCGCAGAACGAAATTTATTGGATGAGGAAACACTCAGACATAATCAAGAGGCCATAAAAGCACAGTTGGGTCGGTTTTTGGACTTTGAAAGCGATGTTCCCAATGCAGCCGTTTTGGTGAACAATTACGACTGGATGAAAGATTTTTCATTCTTGGAGTTTATTCGGGATGTTGGAAAACATATCACCGTTAATTACATGATGGCCAAGGATTCTGTTAAAAAACGACTTTCGGCCGATGCCAAGGAGGGAATGTCTTTTACTGAGTTTACCTATCAATTGGTACAGGGTTACGACTTTCTGCACCTTTACCGTGAACATGATTGTACACTTCAAATGGGCGGAAGTGACCAGTGGGGGAACATTACCACGGGAACAGAATTGATAAGGCGTGTTGGTAATGGAAAAGGCTTTGCGTTGACCTGTCCTCTGATAACCAAGGCAGATGGGACCAAATTTGGCAAGACCGAAGGCGGAAACGTTTGGTTGGATGCTGAGCGAACCTCTCCCTACAAGTTCTACCAATATTGGTTGAACACTTCGGATGAAGATGCTGAAAAGTATATAAAAATATTTACCTTCTTGAACCAACAAGAAATTGAAGATTTGGTGACCGAGCATAAAGAAGCCCCCCATCTAAGAACCCTTCAAAGGAAATTGGCAGAGGAAATCACTATTATGGTGCATTCCGAAGAAGATCTGGACAATGCCATAAAGGCCAGCGATATTTTGTTTGGAAAATCCACTTCAGAAGATTTAAAAAAATTAAATGAGAAGACTTTCTTGGATGTTTTTGAAGGGGTTCCCCAGGCTGAAATATCAAGGGAGGAGATTGTTTCCGGTCTGGATATGATCGGTGCCTTGGCCGCAAAAACTGGGTTTTTGGGCTCTAATGGCGAGGCCAGAAGGGAGCTTAAACAAAATTCCATTTCAGTGAACAAGGAAAAGGTTAAGGAAGATTACCTAATTACCGAGGCTGATTTGATCAATAACAAATTTGTATTGCTCCAAAGGGGTAAGAAGAATTATTTTGTGTTGGTAGTAGCATAAAAGTTATGGGGCCGTCATTCTGAATTTATTTCAGAATCCTATGATTTGGATTATGTGTTTCGGGATGAGAACCTGAAACAAGTTCAGGTTGAGGAAAACCATACTGTTGCGATGCTCCAAAGGGGCAAGAAGAATTATTTTGTGCTGGTAGTAGCATAAAAGTTATGGG
>JAUICT010000522.1 GCA_030429325.1 Bacteroidia bacterium | reverse complement strand
CTGTATACTTCTATCTACATACTGCATACTACTGATTGTCTTCACCAATACCCAGTCTACACTATCTTGTGCTTTTCTGTAAATCTCGTGCTTAACAACATCCTCGCTAGAACTATTGGCCCAAGTGAGATATACTTTGCCTTCTTTTATCCTATAAGATTTAAATACAGGTTGGGTAGGTTTTATAAAATCCGGTTTCTTGAGTTCCAAGATTTCCGAAGGTTCGGACATGTTGAAACGTTGATCTACAGCAATAATCTGATAGTATACCTTGCTATTTAAGTTCTTTACCGAAACACTGTCATAAAACATGATGCCCTGATGTGGTGAAACGGTTATCTGTGAATATTCCTCATCTCTATTATTGCCCCTAAAAACACGATAGCCCAGAATATCCTTCTCCGTATTTGCCGTCCAACTTAAGGTTACCACCCCCAAGCTATCCACTTTTCCTGTTAACCCTTTGGGTTTGGTTGGCGGCACAGAATCCACAGGTTGAATCAATGCTGGAAATGAGGTACGTTTGCTCCCATTTTTTCCTATGGCGGTAATGGTCATGTAATTTGTAGGCATTAAGCTATCATATCGCACCTTTCTGGCTTCGGGTGGAATATTCTTGACCACGGTTTTATATGTCCCATCAACGTTATCGCTTTGGTTGAGTTCGAACCCTGTAATCATCGTATTTCCCTCTTCCATAAACTCCCACTCCAACAATACCGTTTTATCGTCCTCATAAAATCGGGAGGTAATGTGTGGGACATAAGGCAATTTTTTTTCTCCTTTTCCAGATACCACTTCGGAGACCGGACTCAACTCACCAAATGGGGTCTTCCCCAGAATTTGATAATAATACGTTTGATCGTTGCTAATAGAATCTGTATAAAACATTCGCATCGGGTCTGTTTTTTCACCATTGTTGAGTGTGGTAAGGGGTAAATCGTTTAATCCTTTAAAATTGACTCCATCAATAGACCTTTCCACGAAATAGCTATTATATATCTGGTTATGGATGGCATAGTTCCAGCTCAGCATGGATTTTCCATCAAAGAAGACAACCGCTAAATCCAAGGGTTTGGGTAAATCCTCATAATCTTGAAGACCGATAAAAACCCCTCCCTCCTCAATATCCATTAGGTTCTCAGGGACCAGAGCCGTTATTTTGTACACATATTTTTCGTTTGTAAGTGCCTCTTGGTCTATATATCCAAGACCAGCCATCTGGGCCACTTCATAATCTTGATCGGCAGCATACAATCCCCATGTAAATCGTTGTTCCTGCTCTTCGGCTAGATTGATTATGGCCGACAGCCGATCCATACCCTCAATATCAAAAGCTTCCCCATAAATGGATTGGGCCATCACAGCTGTGTTGTTATTATTTTCTATCATTGGCATCCATTCATCCAATGGTTTGGGCTTGAAAATTCCCAACAGCTTTTCTATTGGGTTTGGGAGTGTACTGTTATTGCGTGTAACGGTGTATCGTTTTACTTCATAGCCATATTCGTTGAGTTTACGCCATGCCAATGGGGTGGTAACCGCCCAACGCAACATAATCTTTCCATCTTTTTGAGGACGTGCCATAACAACAATTTCAGGTTGTTGGACAGCTAGGGAATCCTGTTGGGACTGAGCCATTGAGAAACATCCCAAAGTCACAGCAAACACAAAACCCCTTGAAATCAAAAGTCTTTGAATAAATTTTACCATTAGTAGGGATTGTTGTAGTTAAATATTTGAGAAGTTCCTTTTATCTGGCCTGGAAGCACATATTGGAACTTTACCTTATAATCTCCTGTCCGTATTGGCGGCATTATTCCATTGATGATATAGTTGTACTCACCAATTTGGGCCTGATACTTTGCTGGTTCGTGCAGATAGGCATTGACTACTTTATATTGGATATCTATAAAATCCTGTTTGTAGTAGTAGGGTAAATTGTAACGATACGGAATCCTTTTATCCAATAATGAATAGTCTGGATTGGATTCCAGATATGAGATGTACCACGTCATAATATCTACGCCTCTTTTTGGTGGTAGGCCCAATTCCTTAACATCTCGGTCAACCGTAAAGCCAGGCTCCAACGGA
>JAUICT010000521.1 GCA_030429325.1 Bacteroidia bacterium | reverse complement strand
CTTCATTGATGTGGGTAAAGGATTTATCTTCCTCAACAGTCTGGGCAAGTATTTCCATAGCTTTACGCAATTTTTCAACACTATCCGAGATACCATGTGTTGCAAATACCAACTTATATTCTGTCCAACCCCAATACCATGAAGCCAAATAGAGCAACATCTTGTGCTTGTTCTCGAAATAACGATAGATGGAACTTTCATTGGAGCCGATCTTTGCACCCAATTTCCTAAAGGTAAAACTTTCAAAACCAACTTCATCTATCATGAGAATACCTTGCTCAATGATTTTTTTTCCTAAGGAAGATGATTCAGGGTCCTTCACATAAAGTTTTTCATTGATTCCCATCTTGAGCGACTGCATCAACCTATCCATACTTTACATTTTAAAACTATTGTTCGCAAATATAATAGTATTACTATCATATTATAATAGTTTAACTTTCAATTAACGTTATGTAGTAAGGAAATAAGAATCCTGTATAAAAATTTATCTGTTTGTATATCCTTAGCCTATTAGAAAAAACATTAAAGTGACAATACTTTTTTAAGGGAATATTTATATAATTCTTTTTGTGTATTTTTAACACGAAAAGCAAGTTGAACAATATGGACACAATTAGACTAACTGACCAAACCTTTTTAGGTGGTTTAAAATCTACCCCCAGCAACACAAAAAGAGCCCTACTATTGCTCTGCATGCTTTGTTTTGTGCCATTTTTGGTATGGTGTCAAGATGCTCCTGCCAAAAAGTTACTTGTTTTTTCCAAGACCAAGGGCTTTCGCCATGAATCCATTGAAGTGGGTATTGAAGCCTTGAAAAAACTGGGGGGCGAGAATGGCATTGAGGTTGAAACGACTGAAAAATCCAAATGGTTCAACCCAAAAAAACTCAAGGAGTATGATGCCGTCCTCTTTCTAAGCACAAGCGGAAATGTATTTAACCGAAAGCAGGAGGCCGCATTCAAGAACTTCATACAATCTGGAGGGGGTTTTATAGGAATCCACGGGGCATCCACAACAGAATATGAATGGGACTGGTATGGCAAACTTATCGGCGGTTATTTTGATGGGCATCCAGAACCCCAGGAAGCTACGCTCATTGTCCATGACAATACGCATTTGTCTACCCAGCATTTATCCGAAACCTGGGAACGTTTTGACGAATGGTACAATTTTAGGTGGATGGATGAAGATTTCAATCTCCTTATTTCTGTGGATGAGTCCACCTATAAAGGCGGAAAGCACAAAAATGTACATCCCATATCATGGTACAAGCCCTTTGAAGGTGGACGAATGTTCTATACCGCTTTGGGTCACACCAAGGAATCCTATTCTGATGAACGCTTTTTAAATCATGTTTTAGGAGGTATCCTTTACGTTATGGACAAATCCGAAAGTGAATAACACTCCTCCCATTATGTCTACCCAAATGCAACCAATCCCTGCAAAAGATAGCTCTGCCCATCCATGGATTACTTTTGTGTTGCTCATTGGAATTATTTTTACCTCAGGATGCAAATCTGAAAAGGAACCCAAATGGACTGGAGACATCATCCATGGTAAAGCCTTATTTAATCAATATTGCGCTTCTTGCCATGATTTGAGGATGAATGGCATGGGACCAAAGTTGGGAGGAATAACCGCAGTAGTTGAAAAAGATTGGCTTCTGCAGTTTGTACAGAATCCCGAAAAACTCATTAAAGACAAGGATGAACGGGCAACAAAGTTGTTCGATGAGTATAAAAGTTATATGCCATCCTTTTCCTTTCTGCCCCAAGAAGAGGTGGAATCCATATTTACCTATATCCATAAAACATCGGATAGTTTAGGATTAACCTTTGACAGCAGTGAAGCAGAGATTTTAAAAAATGAAGATTCTTCCCAAAGAACCGAACCGGACTTAAGCACGATTCCAAAAGTACAACACTCCAACTTATCCATTGTGCTGGAGGATTTCATGAAAATGCCCAAAACTGGGGAAAACCCACCTTCCAGATTGGCCAGTATGCGGTCCGTTCCCTTACAGAACGGAGAGCCACTGCTTTTTGTCCATGATCAAAGAGGAAGTATCTACCAATTGCAAAACGGAAAGGCCA
>JAUICT010000039.1 GCA_030429325.1 Bacteroidia bacterium | reverse complement strand
CGCTTCGCAAGAGAATAGTCCAGTGGTCAAAAGGGCAATCGCAGCAATAGAAAGTAATTTTTTCATAATATTAGGTTTATGGTTTAATAAATAGGTTCATACCGCCAAATTATCGACCTAATATGAAGAAGCGCAGAATAGTAGGGGGTATTTAGAATCTGTAGGGATTCTGCTAGAATTTTACTTAAATCTGCTAGAATTTGATCAATTTAACTCTCCTACTGCAGTTTTGGAGAGCATTTCCTTAAGGGCGTCTATCTTGCCCTTGTAGGTTTTGGAGAAGGGGAGTTCGTCCTGGCCATTTTTGAGTGTGCACAAAGACTTGCCATAATTTATACGGGAAACATACCGGCTGTTAAGGATATAACTTTGGTGAATCCGAACAAAACCGGCAGGCAATAGGTCTTCAAAAGATTTCAGGGTCTTAAAGGCACTGACCACGTTGCCGTCCCTCATAAAGAAGTCGGTGGCGTTGTTGTCCGATTTTAGATATAGAATATCCTTGGTGTCCAGATACCTATAATCATTATAGGACTTAAGGCAAATGGTGGATGGGATGTTGTGCTTGGGGTGCAATTTGCGAAGCCTCATAATGGTCTTTCTAACATCAAATTCATTATGAGGCAGTATCCAATAGTCGAAAAAGCCACTCTTAATGGCATTGTATGCATACTTTTTGGTAGTGGCATACCCAATAATGATGGGCAAGTTGGGCATGTACTGGTTGAGTTCCGTTACCATTTGAAAATACTCCAAACCATCTTCGGCCAAATTAATGAGTACCACGTCTGGAGTGAACTTTAAAATAATGTCCAATCCTTCCGAAGCACTTGTGGCGACCCCTGCGCAAGTAAAATCTTCGTACTCCTGCAGATAGAGCTGCAATTGGAGCTTGGAAGAGGCGTTAGAGTCTATTATGGTGTAGGTATAATCCATATGCAAAATGCTGATTGCAAGTTACTAACGTGCCAAATAAACTCATTACAGTTTTCCCTTAAAAAAACTAGGGGTTTCCCTTGAAAAAGGTTTATTTTCCTACATTTCTCCCAAAAAACAGTTAAAAATCAGTTGTTGGAAAAAAATTCGTAGGCTCCAATGTCCGGATTTTGGGTCCTATCCGTCCCTAAAAGATCCAATGGAACAGAAAGTGAAGCGTTGGGATCGGCAAGGTCTATGGCTGCAGAGTTCTCATCAATGGTCATTTGGTTTTTAGATGGGTTGACAAAGCTTGGTTCTTGGTTCAACACTATGTTACGGTAAAGGGCCGTATTGTCAAAATTGTAGAGTGGATTTTCTCCAACCTGACCGTTGTTATCGTTAAACTGTAGCAAACAGTGAGAAAAGGTAAAGTTAAAATTGGCATTTGGGTCTTGCAGTAGGGTCAGCTCCTTGGATAAATTGCCAGCTATGATACAGTTGGTAAAGTTGGCGTTTTGCAAATCGTTGGTCATTTCCCCGGAAAAATTGGAAAGATATAGGGTGGTCCCGACCCTGAAGCTATGGGGCCAATAATTGGCCAAGGTACAGTGCACAAAATTGTACTTTCCACCCAAGTCAATAGACAAGGATGAAGTTCCTGCATTGCCCAACACCGTATTTTCCGCATTGATATGGGCTGCCGTGGCCCAAAGATTATATTCTTGACTATTGTAGATTTGGGTATTGCGCAAAGTAAGGGTGGGGGAGTCCAAAACAGTGTCACCATAGACCCGTAGGCCCACTGTGGCATTTTTTAAGGTTAGGTGTGTTATTATATTGTTGTTGCTGCCTTCCCTGATCCAAACTGTGCCCCATTGTCCCGGTACATCTTCAAAACTGGGCTCCAAGCGGTCACCCTCAAAGATGACCTCATTTTCGAGTGTTTCTTGATTTTCACTCAATGCACCATTGATGTGGATGGACGCCCCTGCATCTACCAAAATTCCGGAACGGTTATGAAAGTGAACCCGTGTTCCGGGCTGCATGGTGAGCGTGTTCCCTTCGGGAACGGCAGCATAGCCATAGATTACATAAGGTTTCTCTTGGGTAAAATTGAGCTGGTCAGGTTCTAGGTAGAAACCTTCCACAGTAATGTCGTTCCCCGTTTCATCCTGGCCCAAGACCAATGTTTCCTTGGTACCATCCGAATGGGTAGTGGGATATAAAAAAACGGCATCCTTGACCAAGGTGACCAATTCCACTTTTTGGTTTGAAGTGCCATTTCCAAATAAGAGGCTTTCGGTATACAAAAATTCGTTGGTAGTGGTCGGGGTGATGTCAAAAGTGGTCTCGATGAAGACAAAAAGGCTGTCCTTGGCCAGTAGAGGTACATTGTCGAACTCTTTTCCCGCCATACCATCCACATTGAGGCGATAACTGCTGCTCTGTCCGGTTTCCAATCCCACATAGGGTATCAAAATGTCATTGTTGGTGGGGTTGTATACCTTTAGGGTATAAGTGCTACTTCCGATGTTTGTAAAAACGGTATCCAGAAAAACGGTATCCTTGGAAAACGTTAATTGGCCAGTGCTGGGAGTGTAGTCAAAATCCTTTCGGCACGATGCTCCCATCACAACAAGGAAAATCCCTGTCATGGCAGAAACAAGGTTTATGTGCCAACGGTCCACTATAAAAATAAGTTGTTGATGGCCTCGGGAACGCGTTTGGGACGAAACGTCCTCGCATCCAAAAGACACCACTCTGTATGGGCATTAACTAAAAGTTGGCCTGTTTTATTGTTTTTGATTTCCACAACACGTACGGACAACGGGCCAGTATTGTTCTTAATATAGGTAGAAACTTGAAGCGTATCTCCCAATACGGCAGATTTTAGGTAGTTGATATTGTGGTTGCGAACTACCCAGGCCATTTCGTTGCGCATGGCTTGCGGGGCAACCTTTTCCCAGTGCTTTTTGGAAATATCCTGAATCCATTCCACGTAACGAATATTGTTGACATGGTCAAGATCATCCAGGTCTTCCGGGGATACATTCAAGACTTCGGTATAGGTCTTCATCAATCTTTTTTACGGATGTTCACCTCAAAGAGTTTGTCCCAATTTTTTCCGGTCACAAAAAAAGTGCCCCTGTCTTTGTGGTAAGCCACGCCGTTTAGCACAGAGTTGGTATCGTCCCAGTCCGGCCCTTTTTTAACCTTGCTCTTGAGTCCACCAAAGTTGATCACGCCCTCAATGGCCCCTGAGGTAGCATCAATGATCATCATGCTTTCCTTTTGATAGACGTTGGCATAGATTTTTCCGTTCACGTACTCCAGTTCGTTGGCCTTGTTGAAAATGGATTTATTGGTTGCGGTTTCAATATGGCCCACTTCCTCAAGGGATTCAGGGTCTAAAAACCAAATTTTTTCCGTGCCGTCGCTTTTGTAGAGTTTTTGGCCATCGTTGCAGAGTCCCCAACCTTCACGGCTCTTGCCGTAGGAGAAGTTTCTGATTTTTTCCAAGTTGGAGGCATTGTAAACATAACCGAGACCACTTTGCCAAGTGAGTTGGTACAACTTGTCATTGAGAAGGGTAATGCCTTCGCCGAAGACGGTATTGTCCAAATCTATTTTTTGGAGCACTTCCCCAGTTTCAAAATTCACTTTTCTGACAGTGGAAGCCCCTTTTTTTCCCGTGCTTTCATAAAGTGTACCGTTATGGAACTCCAAGCCTTGGGTGTAAGCCTTAGGGTCGTGGGGATAAGTATTCACAATTTCATAGGTGTATATTTCAGGAGCTTGGGCGGCCAACAACCGAAAATCTTCCTTGATTTCCACAGTCTGTCCCTCAATTTCAATTTGGGCCACAAGCGTTTTGTTTCCCAAAGTTTTTGCATTCATGGTAAGTTGATTGTTTTCCAAAGGAAGTTCTTGCCCATCCATAAGGTATTTGACGCTGGAGATTTCGATATCTTTTTTGTTTTTAATGGCGACACCTACCTTCTGATGTTGCTGTACGTTGTTGTTTTCCAGTTGGATGGAAAAAAGCTTGGCAGGGTCGTTTTCTCCCCCACAACCTAGGAAGAACAGTAAAAACCCAAAAAAGGAAGCTAATTTGATCATAGTCTTAAATGCATGTTTCATGGCAAAAATGCTTACCCTTCGAAATTAAGCATGAAATAGGATTGTGGCAAATTTTAAAAGGTCGTATATTTGCACAGGCAAGTCCTACACGACCAGCTCCTGCAGAATCCCCCAGGGCGGGAACGCAGCAAGGGTATGCGGTCGTAGCGGTGCGATGTAGGTAGCTTGCCTTTTTTTGTTCCCTAAACTCAGATGGCCATGGATAGAAAAGTTATTTTGATCACCGGCGGCTCCTCTGGCATAGGCAAGGCCATTGGAACTTTCTTGACCTCCAAAGGCTACAGGGTTTACGGAACCACCCGGAACCCACACAACCATCCAGATTTTGATGCTTTTGAACTTATCCAATTGGATGTAAAGGATGTGGACAGCATCCACAGGGCCGTTTCCACGGTCGTTTCCAAGGAAGGGCGTTTGGATGTATTGATCAACAATGCCGGAAAAGGCATTACCGGTCCCATTGAGGAAACTCCCCATGAAGAAATCTTGGATGTTTTTGATACCAATTTTCACGGACCTGTCCATGTGATGAAAGCGGTATTGCCACAAATGCGCCAGCAGGGTGGGGGAGCTATCATCAATGTGACCTCCATTGCAGGGTATATGGGCTTGCCGTTCCGCGGGTTTTATTCGGCCACCAAAGGTGCTTTGGGTTTGATTACCGAAGCTTTGCGCATGGAGACCAAGGATTTTGGCATTAGCATTACCAATGTGGCCCCCGGGGATTTTGCCACCAACATAGCCGCGGGCAGGTACCATGCCCCGGTTTTGCAAGGTTCTCCGTATGAGGATAAATATGCTCAGACCATAGATTCCATAAATGATGACGTTAGCAGTGCGGGGGATCCCATTCAAGTGGCAGAGGCGGTATACAAGATTATCAACCAAAAACGACCCAAAGTACATAATCCGGTAGGTGCTTTTATGCAAAAGTTTTCTCTGGTCCTTAAGAATATTTTACCAGATAAACTCTACGAAAAACTATTGCTCAACCATTATAAATTGTAGTTTTATATCTCATACTAATCACTTATAAACTAAAGGAATGAAGTTTTTTATTGATACCGCTAATCTTGATCAAATTAAGGAAGCACAACAATTGGGTGTCCTTGACGGGGTTACCACTAATCCATCCTTGATGGCCAAAGAAGGAATCACTGGAAAGAACAATATTTTAAAACATTATGTGGATATCTGCAATATCGTGGATGGCGATGTGTCTGCTGAAGTTGTGGCTACCGAATTTGAGGCCATGGTGAAAGAGGGCGAGGAATTGGCGGAACTACATGAGCAAATTGTGGTAAAGGTGCCTATGATCGAAGATGGTGTAAAGGCATTGAAATATTTTTCAGATAAAGGTATCCGTACTAATTGCACTTTGGTATTCTCACCAGGACAGGCTTTATTGGCCGCCAAAGCTGGAGCTACCTATGTTTCTCCCTTTTTGGGTCGGTTGGATGATATTTCCACCGATGGATTGAACCTTATTTCTGAAATCAGGTTGATTTATGACAACTATGGGTTTGAAACCCAAATTTTGGCCGCATCCATCCGCCACACCATGCACGTAATTGATTGTGCTAAGATCGGTGCCGATGTCATGACCGGACCTTTGTCATCTATCACAGGATTGTTGAAACACCCACTTACGGATATTGGGCTTGAAAAATTCTTGGCCGATTACCGAAAGGGAAATTCGTAAGTAAAGAAAAGAAAGTTAGGAATGAGCCTTGGGTTACCAAGGCTTTTTTTATTAAAAGGAAGCGTAAAGATTGCCAAAGGCATTGACAATTACCGTGTCTTTTGTAATGATACATTTATTGAGTCCGTCCACGATCATGGCCATTTGTATTTCCTTAAAATCCTCGCCGTGGAACTGTTTGCTCTTGTCCAAATGAAATTCCTCCACCATGCTTATCCATTGCGGATAGCTGGTCTTTAAGTTGATGCCAATAAAGTTATACTCAGGATGCGTTTTTTCAAGTTGGGCAATGTGCTGTGTAATATTTTTAAAATGTCCCTTCTGGTCAGCGGTCCAAAAATAGAAGACGGTAGTTTTATTTTTGTTGACTACATCTTTCAAATAAACCACATTGTTGTTCGAATCCTTAACCTCTATGTTTGGCAAGCTATTTTCGGGCTGAAGGCTTTTGATGCCCGCATACAATTGATCTATCTCTTTTTTGTGGTCATCGCTTGAAGATAGTTTTCGAAACTTTTCTATAAAGGCTTGACTTTCTTCACTGGGGTTGTGCTCCTTCAACAGATAATCCACAGCTATGTTTCTAAAAAGAATGTCTCTAAGCTCATTTTCCTTTACCAAGCTATCCACAAGGTGAAGTTTGTGTTTGTTAAAGTGCAAACGATCACTAATGGGAAGTTTTCCCGTATGGCAATTTTCCATACAGCTCATATAGGATATATTGCCCAAATGCCATTTCATAAAATCAAAATAAGGCCTAAAATAGGTAAGGTCCTTATTGTTCAGGTCAATATGGTTGCGATACTCATAAAATGACGCGCCTAGATCGTGTATGGTCTCCTCCCCGGTTTTTTTCTTATGGTAAAACGGATATTTCTCCCTGTATAGATAACTATTATAGTCAATGGATGCTTTGGCCATGGCCAATTCTTTGCCCGTAAACTGTCCGTGGTCTGTTTCCAGTTCTTTTAAATGGGAAATTTTGGAGGCCTTCAAGGAGTCGATTTTCTGGTTGAATGCATCGGGATCCAGCGAGTAATAGTCGTAGACCAAAGGTTCTTCATTTTCATAGGCTAGGAACATTTCAATCAAAAAGTTATTGATTTCACTTCCTTCACCTGAAAAAACCAGAGATTCATCAAACTCCAAAGTGTTCAACCGGATTAGAAGACTATCACCGCCTTGCAGATATACATATTGAAGTTCTGGACTATGGTCAAAATGGTACAATCCCTCTTCTATACCCTCAAGGTTGAAGGAAAAGCGATTGTTGTCATCCAATTTTACCGAGTCAACATAAGTATCATTATGGTAGAGTACCACAAAGTCACTGGTAGGGTTTACGATTTCACCGCCAAAGAAAACAGCGGCACAATCCGAGGATTTTTTCCCGCATGCTAGAAAAGACAATAAAGTGAGGCCGAGTAATAATCTAACCATATATTGCGAACCAAACATTTACGAACAAAATTAAGAATCCCCGAAGCCTCACTCTGTTAATGGCGAGTTAAATGTTGTAAAACCCTGTTTTTGTGAGGTTTAAGAAAGTACTCTTAAATTTAGAAATAAGGGGAGGTTTAGCTACTTTTGCAAAAAAATAATAGTTGCATGTTATCAGTATCCAATTTATCTGTTCAATTTGGAAAACGCGTATTGTTCGATGAGGTAAATGTTACGTTTACCCATGGAAATTGCTATGGTATTATAGGCGCCAATGGTGCCGGGAAGTCTACCTTTTTAAAAATATTGTCAGGACAGTTGGATGCTACTTCCGGGCATGTGCATTTGGAACCCGGCAAGCGTATGTCCATTTTGGAACAAAACCACAATGCCTACGATGAGTTTCCTGTTTTGGAATCTGTGGTCATGGGAAACAAACCCCTCTACAAGATCAAAAAGGAGATAGATGCGTTGTATGCCGATTATACGGATGAAAATGCGGAGAAAATAGGCGAGTTGCAAGTGCAGTTTGAAGAAATGAACGGCTGGAATGCCGATAGTGATGCGGCGGCCCTTTTGTCCAATTTAGGGATATCGGAGGAGCTACATTACACCGCTATGGCAGACATGGATTCCAAATTAAAGGTGCGGGTACTTTTGGCCCAGGCACTTTTTGGTAACCCCGATGTGCTGATCATGGATGAGCCTACCAACGATTTGGACTACGAGACCATTAACTGGTTGGAGAATTTCTTGGCGAATTATGACAATACCGTGATAGTGGTTTCGCACGACAGGCACTTTTTGGATGCCGTTTGTACCAGTATCGCAGACATAGACTTTGGAAAAATCAATCTTTTTTCAGGAAACTACACCTTTTGGTATGAAAGCAGTCAGTTGGCTGCTCGCCAACGTGCCCAACAGAACAAGAAAGCAGAGGAGAAGGCCAAGGAATTGCAGGAGTTCATCCAGCGTTTTAGTGCCAACGTAGCCAAGAGCAAACAGGCCACTTCGCGTAAAAAGATGTTGGATAAACTAAAGGTGGAAGACATCAAACCATCTAGCAGAAGGTATCCCGCCATCATCTTTGACCGGGAGCGTGAGGCCGGAGATCAAATCCTAAATGTTGAAAAGCTTTCGGCAACCTCAGAGGATGGGGATTTGCTGTTTCAGGATGTGAACATCAACTTGGCCAAAGGGGACAAGGTTGCCATCTTGTCCAAAGATTCCAGGGCCACTACAGCCTTCTATGATATCATTTCAGGAAAGATTAAGGCGAGCAGTGGTTCGCATCAATGGGGGGTTACTACGACCCAGTCCTATTTACCTGCCGATAATTCCGATTATTTCAAAGAAGACATCAACTTGGTGGATTGGTTACGCCAATGGGCCAAGACCGAAGAAGAGCGTGAAGAAGTCTATATTCGTGGATTTTTGGGTAAAATGCTCTTCAGTGGTGAAGAAGCCCTTAAGAAATGTACTGTACTTTCAGGAGGTGAAAAGGTGCGTTGTATGTTGAGCCGTATGATGATGATTCGTGCCAACGTATTGCTTTTGGATGAACCCACCAACCACCTGGATTTGGAAAGCATCACGGCATTCAACAATTCCTTGAAAAACTTTAAAGGAACGGTATTGCTTACCACACATGACCATGAGTTTGTGCATACCGTTGCAAACAGGATCATTGAGCTTACTCCAAAGGGTACCATTGACCGTTATCTAACTTTTGACGACTATATGTCTGATAAGGCCATTAAAGAACAACGGGAGAAAATGTACGCCGTTACAGCCTAAGCATTAAAATACTTACTGTTCCAAATAGCGGGGTTGAAGTTTTTGCCCAAGGCAAAACCGTAAAAAATAACCACGGAGGCAATACATTTGAACATAAAAAAGAAGATGATCCAAAACTCGGCAGTTGTATTCTTTTTGGAAAAAAGACCTTCGGGAACCATAAGGGTTACCAAATAACTGATCAAGACCACAAAAAGAGTCAAATTGACCATATTCTTGAAGGGCCAAACCAATAATTTTCGGAAAGGATGTAGGTCGTTTCCCCATTTATCCACCAAATAATAATACCCATTACCAATGGGAGCAAAGAGTAGGGGGTCGTCCTTGTCCTCTAGTTTAAAAAGTTTGGAAGGCGCCATTACCTTATACCCTTTTATATCAATTTGATGTAGTCTTTCCAGCGATTTAATTCTAGCTATGGTACTGGAAGGAAAAGCTCCTTTGAAATATGAACTGTCCAGAAAACGAAGTCGGTAATCAATACAGATTTGTTTGATATGATCAATGTGATAGATTTTATCGGTCTCCAATTCGTCAAAAACAAAGGGGTTTTGAACGCTTGGATTTTTTGAGGCAAGTTCATGGGCAATTTTCTCTTCCTTCTGGGTATCTTTCCATAAAATTTCTTGGACTTCTTCCAAAATCTGAAGTTCTTTTACCTGTCTGTTACGGACCTTAAGGAGACTTTCTTCAATATTTGTGTTCTTGAAAACCATAATCTTTTTCTTGGCAACCTATTCAAAGTTAAGCAATTGTAGGGGTGATTGTAAAGGCTGCCAAAACCATCTAATGTTAACGTTATGTTAAATTGAATGTAGGGACGGGGAAAATGCTTGTATATCCTTAAAAAGATGTAACTTATCGAAGTTTTCAGCATTTAATCGACAAACCATACTATAAAGAGTCCCAAATTTGACCAAAAACCAATGAAATCCCCTTTGACCAAACTTTTACTGGCTCTTTGCATGGTTTGTACCGCATCTGCCTTTGCTCAACTTCCAAGGTCTACCACTAAAACAATTGCCCTGAATGCGATAGATTCGGAGCAGCATAAAATACTTTTTGAAGCTGTGAAAGTGACGCAAATGGAAGAGATTTTGGAAAAAGCTGGACCATTTACCATTTTTGCGCCTTCCGATGCTGCTTTTGAGCGGTTTTCAACCGAAAAGATAAAGGAACTCATCAACTCGCAGGACAAAAGTGCCCTTAAGTCATTGTTGACCTACCACATTGTTGCAGGTCATTTGACTGCTTCTAGGATTTTGAGGGCTATGTGTAGGGGAAATGGAAAGGCAAGCTTTACCACGATACAAGGTAAAAAACTACTGGCCCATATGGAAGGTTTTGATATTGTATTGACCGACCCAATGGGGAATCAAGCTCGCATTACCTCTGCAGACCTAAACCTCAAGAATGGGGTTGCCCATGAAATAGATAGTGTTATTCTGCCTTCACAAATGTAATCAGCGTAGTTCGGCACCCAATTCCTTTTGATATTGGGTCAATAACTTAGCCATAATCTTATCAATTTGCTTGTCCGTTAGGGTCTTT
>JAUICT010000520.1 GCA_030429325.1 Bacteroidia bacterium | reverse complement strand
AAAGAATTAACCATGAGAGAGCAAAAACAACTACAATACCTAACAAACTGAGCTAAAAAAGAATAAGATGCTCCAATATACTCTTAATTATTTTAATATATACCAGGGCTGTCACGTATAAAATTTATACTGAACATGAGTTTCAATTTCTCTATTCAACATTTGGGCTTGTAACCGAATCTGATTGTAGTATGATTCCGCAAAAATCATAGACTTAAATCAAATATTGGATTTTGAAAACAAGGGTAAATACAACACCATTTCATTTTCCCCTTCCCAACCCACATAACTTCTTGCTCACCTCGCAAAACCTATTCTTCTTTTTTATGGTTTTCTATGAACCTCATCAATTACTTTCTGGGATTGGTGAACCCATAGGGGCCATTCATCAATTTGGGCTAATTGCTTCTACCTAGAATGTTGAAATTCACAGCGTTATTCCAGAACTGTCCCAAGTTTTGGCATCGATTAAGTTTAACCTACTTCATGCCTTGGAGGCGTGCACAAATAAAAAAGAATGACAGATTTTATAAAACTGGCAGTACTGTTCTGTTTGTTTTGCCCGAATCTGTTTGCACAACGCATACAGCCAGATTCCCTAGAACAAAACATCGATTCCGAGTTCAATTACAAAAAACTGATTATCCCTACTGCTTTAATAAGCTATGGGTTTATAGGTCTTGAAAGTGAAGGCATCAAACGCTTTAATATGCAAATGAGAAGTGAGATGAACGCCATCCGGAAGCGGGGCACTTATATAGATGATTATACCCAGTACGTTCCCATGGTATCTGTGTATGCATTGAATGCTATAGGAGTTAAGGGAAAAAGTAATTTTAAGGACAGGACCATCGCCTTGGGCACCGCATATGTGATTATGGGGGCTACGGTGCAGGGTCTTAAGAGACTTACGGCAATCCAAAGACCGGATGGAACGGCCTATAATGCCTTCCCTTCGGGGCATACGGCTACGGCATTTATGGCTGCGGAATTTTTGAACCAAGAATTTAAGGAAGTATCCATTTGGTATGGAATATCTGGATATGTAGTGGCGGCGAGTACCGGCTTTTTGCGGATGTACAACAACCGTCATTGGTTTACCGATGTGGTTACGGGGGCGGGCATTGGGATTTTAAGCACGAAGCTAGCCTACAAAATTGCTCCTTTTGTGAAGAAAATGGTGTTCGGGGATAAGGACTTTTTTAGAGGCATTAAAATAGACTTCCATGGAGGGGAAACATTTGGAGTGGTGCTATCGGCATCGTTCTAATAAACAACAATCACCCGGTTTTTTTCTGAAATAAATTGGAGGCCACGAAAACCACTAAGGCGGGGAGCACCCACCCCAATTGATAATGGGTGGGCACCCACTCAGGGGATAGATTCGTTGCCAAACCAAAACCTAGACTTCCTAAAAAATCGGGGATACTAAAAACTATGGTGGTTCCAACTACCCATCGGAATACCTTGGGCGAGGCAAGTTTTTCAGGTACCACATTCAGTACGATCAACACAATGGTAATGGGATAAATGAGCATAAGGGCAGGAAGAGCCACAGCAATGATATAGCCCACATTAAGTTGCCCCATGAGAACGCCCAACACACAACCTATGATCGCGGTTACACGGTAGGCTAAAACGGAATCATTGAATTGGCCCCTAATAAAATCGGAAGTTCCCGTAACTATACCCACGGCAGTGGTGAAACAGGCAAGACTTACCAAAAGACTAAGGAATAAATGTGCAGTATTGCCCAAGGTCTGCAAACTGATACCGCTTAAAAGTGCAGTTCTTGAAATGGAAGGGTCAAAGGAGTCTCCAAACACAGCTCCGGTAAAAATAAGTCCGGCATAAACCAAGAACAACCCTAAACCTGCTAAAAATCCTGCTTTTCGGATGAGACTTTTTTTGGATTCAAAAGAGGCCTCCTTGTTTTTTAGATTGATGGAAATAATAATGACGGCCCCTACCACAACAGCCCCTATGGCATCAAAGGTTTGATAACCTTCCAAAATGCCAAGACTAAAAGGATGATCTAAACTATGGGCCGTAAAGTTAAAATCGAAAGAAAAAGTCGCAATAACGAAAATGAACAGCAATATGATTAAGA
>JAUICT010000038.1 GCA_030429325.1 Bacteroidia bacterium | reverse complement strand
CTTGTGGAAAATCTTCGTTTAGCGGAACCGATGTAACATCGGACCCATCACTTTCAGCGGTTAACAACTCAATGGATTTTATCAATGTATGGTTATGCGCTGATTCTGTTGCACCCTCTCTTGGATATATATTGAAGGTGTTGCGCTGCTGGTCGGAAATTAGGATATATCCGGTACCGTCAGTGTTCTTGTAGATACTTATTCCTTCAATATCCCGTCCGAAATCCTCTGTCCCGAACAGGGCAAGTTCATTATCGCCTTTTTCAGGATCGGCATAATATTTTCTCACTCCAAAATTTTCATCTGAATAGTATACATAACCCAATTCATTGTCCACCGCTATGGCTTCAATTTCCTTGACTCCACTATAGTTGCCAAAATCCCTCACCTTATTCAATATGGCAGTTCCGTTAGGGGTACTATCAATCCTGTATTGAGATAGGTATCCAGTGGACGGTCCAGATTTGGGACCTACGATCGCATGGATTTCCTTGGTGTCCTGATGTGTGTAAAGTGCTAGACCCATGGGATCTTTTTCCTCCCTATCTATAAATACAGGAAGCCCTCCACCATCAATAGGTTTCATGTCCGGTAGGGTGAATATTCTCAATTGATTATTGCTTCTTTCAGTGGTTACTACAATATCCACGACTTCTCCATTGAGGTCAAAACCATAGGCGACATCCACATTATTGGGTCTTTGAAGCCCTAGGACACATTTTTCTTTTATGATGTTCCCTTTTAAATCAAATACATATAATCCCCCTCCATCTTCTTTGTCCGTGCCTATGATTAGACTTTTGGATGGGTCTTCTTTGTTAATCCATATGGCAGGATCATCTGTGTCGAACACAACCTTTTCAGTAACATATTTAGGGTGTATCGCATTTTTGGTATGTTGAGGAAGTCCATTAGGGGCAATGATAAGGTCATCTCCAGCTATATCTTCCCAATTGTAATATTGAAAGGTTTTGTCATCGGACATGGCCACAAAAAGCCCTTTCGGGAATTTGGTGCCCAAACTTGCATTGGTCACTTCTGAACCATCACTCTGGGAGGTTGATAGAAGAACGGACTTCACCAATTGATGCTCGTGCGGATTGTTTTTGACGCCTTCTCGGGCAAACAAGTGAAACTTATTGGCCTGTTGGTCAGATACGATAATGTACCCTGTACCCACATCAGTAGGATAAATGCTAATGCCTTCATGGTCACGAGAGAAACCCTCAGTGGCAAAAAGTGCAAGTTCTTCATTGCCTTTATCAACATCTGCATGGTATTTTCTAACACCCACTCCTTCATCGGAATAGTACACATACCCCAATTCATCATCCACTGCAATGGCTTCAATTTCTTTTTGTCCACTATATCGTCCAAATTCACGGACTTTATGGGCCTTGATGTTCCCAAGACTATCACCTTCCAACTGATATTGCCAAATGTAATTGTCTTCCGGTCCTGATTTTCTCCCCACGAATGCGTAAACGATGTCGTCAGGGTTTTTATAAAGGGCTATGCCCATTGGAGCCTTAAGTTCTTCCCCTTCGAATACTGGGATGCCTCCATTGTCAATAGGTGTCATCTCAGGCACTTTAAATATTCTAAGTTTATTGGTAAGTCTTTCAGTCGTAACAGCTATGGAGAATTCCTCTTCACCATGCTCAAATTCCTCAACATCCACATTGTTTGGGCGCTTAAGATTTTTTACGGTTTTACTTTCAATTATTTTACCGCTCAGGTCATAAACAAATAGGGCACCATCCTCACTTTTGTCAGTTCCAATAATGAGGCTTTCACTCGGGTTTTCCTCATTGACCCAAATTGCTGGATCATCGGTATCATGATTGGTTTTTTCCGTTATTAATGTTGGGCTTATTTTGTTTTCATTGTTCTGCGCACCGCAAGAATTGAGAACAAGTACTGTTAAAATGAATAATGATTGTACTTTCATGTTTCTTTAATTTAATCTTTATATTTTCTTTCTTAGAATCTTTCCAGTAGGGTCAAATAAAATATCATAGAATTTTCCACCCTTTTTTAAGTCGACTTCATATAAGGTATCTCCGTCCCTGGTATATACCAATTCAATGTCAACAATGGAGTATTCTCCCATTTTTGTCTTGAGTGTTTGGACCACATCATGTGCCAGTTCTTCCACCGTAATTTCAGTTTCTGTTTCTAGCCACGTACCCCGTTTGTCATAGTAGGATGTTGTGTGTCTATTGTCCAAATGATAATCAACTTGATAAACATCGCCTTCTACTGTCCAGATAAAACCTGAAGCATCGGGTTCCATCTCCAAAAAATGTGCTTGAATCTTAGCTGGAACTTTAACAGTGTCACAAGCCCAAATGGACAATATTGACAATAAGAGGATTCTTGTTTTCATTTAAGTAAAAATATAAGTGAATTCTGTAGAGATTCTGTGTTAAAAGAAAAGCTGGAAAACATGGTTTTCGTCGCTATATCGGTATTCAATATGTATATTGTGCAGATTGCAGATTTTTGAGATTAGGGATAATCCAAGACCTAGAGAATTACCGCCTGTTTTTTGGAATCTGTTGAAGAGCTCTTGACTTATCGGGAGGTTCTTTCCTGTGTTTTTTATGATTATCCCTTGATCAAAAGTTGAAATACTGATTTCACCATCTTTTATGTTGTGATTAATAGCATTTCGAATGAGGTTTGAAATTAAAATAATGGACAACTCCGGGTTGATGTCATACCGTATATCATGTTTGAGGTCGGTCTTCAATGTAATATCTTTCAGGGATATCATCTCAGCATAATGTTGAACTTGTGATTTAAGTATATCCGTAATATTGACCTGTTTGTGCTTTTGGTATACACCGGAGTCAATTTTAGCCAAAAGGGTCAATCCTCGATTAACTCTGGAAAGTCTAATACAGTTACTGTAAATGGCATTGAGTTTATCGACTTGTTCTTTGGTTAGATCATTGCTATGCAGCAGCTTTTCACTTTTTCTACGGATAATGGTCAACGGGGTCTGGATTTCATGGGCCAAGTTCTCTGTAAACTCCTTCAAGTTGAGGTAATCGTATCTCATCTTTTTTATCATGCTATTGATAATTTCGTTGAGCTGATCGAACTCTTGAGTACTGGATGATTGAAGGTCCAAAGGCATTGAGCTTCCCAGCTCATAGGTTTCCAAAGCTTTCAAGGTTTCCTTGAACGGTAACCAAACCTTGGTGGAAATAAGAAGATTGCTCAGAATTAAAAAGGCCAATAAACCCAAGAATACGATAAATAGCGAAATTAAGACCTCTTTGATCAAGGTATTGGGTTGTATCAATGATCGGAACATGGTTATCTCATAGTAAATGTTCCCGATTCTCCTGGTGACCTTGAGCATTCTGTAATCATGAAAAGTATCATCAATAATGTCGTAGCGTGTAGTGTCCTTGAATATCAGGTTATCCAATCTGATATGGGAATCTGTTTCTTTGATGATTTGTTCGTAGTTGTTCAAGGACTCCAGATCAACTCCATTTACGATCTGTGTGGTGGCAATTTCCTCTCTGTTGACCAAATATTTATTGATCTCTTGATCTATGATGTTTTTGAAGTCAAATACAATGATAAACCCCGCCACAATAAAAAAGAGGAGTGATGCCGTAACATAATATAATACTGTTTTGATTAAAAGTCTCACTCTTTTTTGAATTTGTACCCTATTCCATAAATGGTCTTTAAATAATCTTTTCTACAGGCGCGGATGATTTTTTTTCTCAGATTTTTGATATGGCTATAGATAAAATCAAAAGAATCGAAAATGTCCGTGTCGTCTCCCCAAAGATGTTCGACGATTGATTCTTTGGTTATGACCCGGTTTTCATTGCTGATAAAATATAGCAGCAATTGATACTCCTTATGGGTAAGGTCGATAAATTTATTGCCAACCCTTACCTCTTTTGAATCGGTATCGATTTCTATTTCATCAAAAGTGATGATGTTGTTCCCTTTGAAATGTTTGCGTCGGATTATGGATTTGATTCTGGCATTGAGCTCATTATAATCAAATGGTTTTGCCAAATAATCGTCCGCTCCCAAATCCAATCCCTTGACCTTGTCATCGATGGCATCATAGGCACTGAGGATCAAAACCCCGGTATTACTATCCAGGGTTCTCAAATACTCTAAAGCCTCAAGTCCTGAACCATCAGGTAACCCCACGTCCAAAATAATAGCATCATATTTGTGCATGTAGATTTTTTCTTGTGCAAATGCGACACTTGATGCCGTTTCACATAGAAAATCCTTCTTGAAAAAATCAACGAGGTCTTCCAGTAATTCTTGCTCATCCTCTACAATCAAAAGTTTCATGGAATCAATATTTATTAATAAACAGATGCATTAAATGTATTCAATAAAAATGTTAAAAACCTGCTTCCAATTGAATTCGGAACATCCAGTGGTCATTGCTTTGTGAATTATTGGAATAGGATAAATCAGTCTGTACTTTTATTTGATGGCCTTTTAAATATTTAGAAAGCCCCATGGTATATTGTTCCATTTCATGAAATCTTTCATTTTTGGAGCTTAATTTTGAAAATCTTGCCGCAAGTTCCCAGTTTTGTTTGAACATGTTTCCCATTTGAATGTTATAAGCACTTCCAATGGGAAAATAATGCCCTGTTGGGATGCCATTTGGATCCAATGCTAGAGTTCCATCCATTTCTTTGGCATTGTAATCGTCCGTATTTCTTCTGGCGTATTCGGCCATTAGAGAAAATCCTTTGTGTTTAAAAATGGTGTCAATAAATAAAGTACTTATATCCGTTTGATGGAAGCCTGTGGAGTTTACCATGAAGTTTCCTAGGTTTCCATTGGTTCTTATGGCATTGTCATTGTAATTGTATGCTGCTGCTATGGCCCACTTAGGGTCAATGTGCCTGTTTTGATCTCCACTTATGTAAGCCTCATTGTTGGGTAGTATGCCAAAGGGGAAAAGCTCTAATTTGGTAGTATATTGAAACCCCCAAACACCAGGGACGTGTACATTTCGGCCCTCACCTTGTGAAATGGACAAAGTCCCGACCAGGTAAAACTCCTTTCCTATTTTGGATGTGTTCTCCAATTGAAGTCCAATGTCCCGATCAATATTGAAATTTTTGTTGAGTATAGATCGATCAACAAACTGCAGATCCCTGGAAGAAACGATTCGTTCCCTATTTCCCGGGAGTTTAGCTTGACCAGCGAGTAGTACCCATTTGTCATTGATTTTCCAAGTAACAAAGGCATCAAGGATGATTCGAGGTGTATTTTTAGTAAATTCTGAAACGCCGGACATGTCGCTACTAGAGAAACCCAGTTCCATTTTATATCCAATTTCCCCTGAAAGCAAATGACCTTTCAATTTGAGTCTTGCCCGTCTTATGCCTGCAGATATACCGCTGCTAGTTAGGTTGTTGAATTCGGTTTGAAATTGAAACCTGGCAGAAATATGCAATGGGTCTGTTATGTTTTCCGCTTGATTTCTGTTTCGTTCAGGTGATTTTGTAACCAAGTAATCTTGCTGTCCATTAAGGGTCGTTGAGAGGATCATACCCATCAAGAGGAAACAATATTTGGTTTTTTTTATATCTGTCATTAAAAATACAATGAAAGTTGCTGGTCAGTCAAATTGTAATGACCGCCTAGGGGTTAAAATTCTACAAGGGATGATGTAGTTTAATAAAATAGAGATTATCCAGAATACGGATAATCTCTATTGGGTAACCTACGAAACTAAACTTAATTGACTGAGCTTTGGTATTAGAAATTGAAACGGAGTCCAAGTCTACCCCAACTTCCATATCGTTGCCGTTCCCTAGGAGTGGCAATTGTATTGTACAATTCTATTTGGTTCTCATCATTGATATTGACCAATTCCAAGTAAACTGTCATTCTTCGTTTGGCGAAGGATTGACTCATCGTAAAATCCAATTGAACTCGGTCATCGATTCTTACCAGGTCACTACCGTCAAATTCACTGGTAAAAGCACCGTTATAGTTCAAGGACAAACGAGCGTCAAAACCACCTCTGTTATATCCAATGGCTGCATTACCCACGTGCTTTGCCTGACCGGGCAATTCAATTTCTGTAATTTCATCATCTTCTGAAAAATTTTCTACTTCCGCCTTGGAGTCGGTATATGAATAGTTGGCGTAGAGAATGAATCCGTTTAAAAAGCCTGGTAAAAAACTTAATTTTTGCTGATAGCCCAATTCAAAACCGATCAGGTTCGCTGTGCCTCCGTTTACGGATTGTGTTACCTCCACATTTGGAATTCCACGGTACTCTTGATCTGTGGTCTGTTGGTAAATGAAATTGTCCAATTTTTTATAAAAAACACCGGCACTCAATAACCCGACTGTTCCAAAATAATGCTCACCAAAAATATCGATGTTGGTCGCTTCAACTGGCAGTAGGTCAGGATTGAATATCTCGGCTTCCAAATCTGCTGAATTAAATACTGCTCCTTGGGCCAGTGCCTGGAAATTGGGTCTTGAGTAACTTTGTGTAGCAGATCCCCTAAGAATTGTATTCTCTGTAAAGTTATATTTTAGGTGTAGCATTGGTAACAAAAAATCGTAGTTGTTATCTCCACTTACCTCTATGGCTTCACCTTCCTCTTCATCAAATATTCCTGAATCGTAGGAAAACCTAGTGGATTCATACCGAAACCCACCTAAGATCATAAGTTTCTTGAAGTTGATTTTACCCATGGCATATGCAGCATAAACATCTTCTGATGCTAAATATTCTTGCGATATGATCTCTTCAGTTGTCTTTTCATCATCATTTACAAAGTCGTTTTGGTTAGCGTTGATAAAATTATCAATACCGTTCAGGGACCCATAATTTCCCAACTCTGTATTAAAACTTCCATCCATAAAACCAACTGCATTAAAGTTATCAGAGAAGTTATTGCTATCCAAGGTCAATTCCTGATCTCCTTCATATTCCAAAAGTTCAAAACTACGAACTGTAAATTGCTTGTCCTTTAACCTGACCTTCCCCCCAAATTTAAATTCCCCATTGTTTTCAGAAACCTTAAATGGCAAGGCCAAATTTGCTTTGAAAGTAATGTTCTCATCCTCTGCCAAAGTACTTTCCTTTTCATACTCTTTGAATTCTAATAGACTTAGATCAGTCATTGGGTTGGTTTCAGGACCATTGCCGCCCAAGCTTATCATTTTTGGATTTAAACGGTCCATTACATTGAATGCAGATGGAATTCCTTCATTTTCAAAGATGATTTGGTTATTTCTTGGTGTGTCCTGCCAAGCTTGTGAATAGGATACTTCGTAATCGAATATAAGAGAGGGTGTTATGGTGTTTCCTCCAAGATTTAAACTAAAGACCCCTTGATTTTCAGGACGATCCTTTAACTCTTTTGTATAGCCATACTCGATTTCCCCGTCCTCTTCCTCTGCGGTAAAGGTAGCCCTTCGTCTTAATTCATTTTCCCGTAGTTCGCTAAATAGTGCCCTCACATAGAGGTTAGTGTTTTGTCCCCTATAGTCAAGCGTGGTACTGGCTCCATATCGATTCCTCTCAATAGTATAATCAGAAACCTCGAAGGATTCAATTTCGTTGGTTCCTTCATCTCCCCACCCGTCGAATTCGTATCGGTCGTTCGCTTTTTTACTTCCGGCATAACTACCACTGACTATAAAACCAAATTTTCCGTCCTCCGATCTTTTACTGACATTAATACTCCCTTGCCCTACCGTTTTTTCGGAGGCATTGTTGTATTCCATGGCAACAGAACCATTGACCGAGAGCTTACGTTTGGTGGCCGTGGGTGTATTTAGGTTTACAGATCCCCCAATTGCATCACCATCCATATCCGGAGTAAGGGATTTACTTACTTCCAATGAGGCCAATTGGTTGGATGGAATGGCATCCAAGGCTACAAATCGGCTTTCTCCTTCAGGTGAGGGGATTTGTTCACCGTTAATACTGATATTGGTAAACTGTGGAGCGAGTCCACGTACCAATACAAAGCGACCGTCACCTTCGTCCCTTTGAAGATTTACACCAGAAACCCGCTGAAGTGATTCCGCGGAATTTTGGTCAGGAAATTTTCCCATCTGGTCGGCAGACACAATACTTTTTAGATTGTCAGCTGATTTTTGCTGGTTTAAGGCTTTTTGTTGCCCTTCGAGTGCCCCTGTGACAACAACATCATCCAATGCGGTGGCTTGGGGGTCAAGTTCAACATCAATGACCTTTACTTGGCCCGCTTTGACTTCAAAGCTGATTTTTTTTGTCTCATTCCCCAAGTAGCTAAATTCCATTTCAAAACTTCCTTCGGAGATGAAAAGGGAATATTGCCCATCAAAATTGGCGGTCGTACCGTTTGTGGTACCCACGATAATTACATTGGCCCCCGGTAGAGGGGTCCTTAGTTCAGAATCAATGACAGTACCCTTTACAACAGCTCTCTCTTGAGCTTGCATGTTATTGATATAACACATAAACAATAGTGCCAATAGAACCAAGTTTTTGGTTTTATTAACTAAGTTTACTTTTTTCATTTTAACATTTGTTTTAGTTTTTTATGTACGGTTGATTAATCAAATCTAAAATTCAATTCTGTGCGAAATCTGTAGTGAAACCCTATTGTTTATTTTAATCAATCATTTTTTTGACATATATATTAACAAAATAAGAATACTTGCTAGTATATGCTATAATTTGATTAACTAGATAAACCGAGACACCCGGGTTGTGGAAAAGTGAGCTGTGTAAATCAATTGCTTGGATTTGGACTGTCCGTTAAGGTCCCATTGAAACAGTTCCTAAACTCTTGGGCATTCTAAACTTTTCACCACACTAGTTTATGTTAGAATTTTGGAGTCCATGATAAGTGAGTATGTTGATAATCTTTTGATCTGTTATTAGCGGAAGGAAACTATAAGAAATGCAGGGGTGGAACGTTAACTTAGAAATTGAGCTAACTTTCATGCTCCAAAAGTAGCTTCCATTTTCGTTGTGGTTTATGACATATAATTGTTCAACTTTTATGATTGGAAATTGATTGTCTATAAAGAAGGTTTCCAAGGATATGAAGTGTGATTTGTGAACCATTGTCAATTGAGAAAGGTTACTTTATTTTCTATCCAATATTCCCGAAAGTTAAGCTCGCAATCTTTTCTCGGACAAGGGACGGCATAAAGCCGTTGCTCATGTCACTATTTATTCCGTTTCCTTGCCACTCCAAAATTTTGTCTTCCGCTTGGTCTATGCTTAAATATTGTTTAACCAAAATCCAAAAATCATGGAAGTACAAACAAAGCAAAGAGTGACACGAAAAGGAAATGCCAAGCAATCTCCAAAAGCAAAGCGAGCCGCACGGCAGAAGGAACAGGATTCCGTTGCACAGATCCAAATGTTGGAAATCAATTTGGTCTCGCCGGATCCGACACAACCCCGAAAATCCTTTGATGAGCAAAGTCTGGATCATTTGGCGCAGAGCATTACGGAACATGGGGTATTGCAGCCCATCACGGTCCGTAAATCGGATGATGGTTATATCATCGTCATGGGTGAAAGGCGGTTTCGTGCCAGTAAACTGGCAGGATTGACCACTATCCCGGCTATGGTAAGGGACTATGTCGACACGGAAGTTCTGGAAGTACAGATTATTGAAAACCTGCAACGGAAGGATGTGGAACCCACAGAGGAGGCCGAGGCCATCCAGTTTCTGCTGGACCGCTACGAACCGAACGAGATTGCCAAACGACTGGGCCGTTCTGAGAACTATATCCGCCAGCGCATCAAATTGGCCGGTTTGATCGAGGGATTCAAGGCCTTTGTCCGTAAAGGAGAAATGACCATCTCCCTTGGGGTGGCCGTGGCCCTTTTTGAACCTGGGGAGCAACAGATGATGCTGGAAAGCCTTGAAGGAGAATACCAAGGGCATCGGATCAAACGGATGATTGAAAGCCGGACCTTTGACCTCACCAAAGCCTGCTTTGATGTAACGGACAAAACTTTGGTGCCCAAAGCAGGGGCATGTGTTGTCTGTCCCTTCAATGCCGCGAACCAAGGAAACTTGTTTGGGGAAGGGAAGATGGTCTGTACTCGGACCTCCTGTTTTGAGAACAAAAAGACCAGGATTTTTATGCAACTCTTGAAAAGGGTGAAAAAAGAGGGACTGAAACTGGTGCCCAACATCAGCAAATACTGGGTGGATGAGGAACGTAACCAATGGATCATGGCCCAGATGGAAAAGGAGGGTCTTACAAGTCGGTTGACCAATGAACTGGATATTTTAAAGGAACCTGTTGCGCCTACCATCGAAACCATTAAAGAGGAGCACCGGCATTATGAATATACCGAGGAAGAGTTGACTGAATTTCTGGACGAAGCTTTGGAATCCTTTGCAGAGGAAAAGAAAGTATGGGACAATGCTTTGGACCATGGCTTTGAAAAGGGTATTCTACTGGAAACGGATACCTATTTGACACAGCTTGTTTTTATTAAGGTCAGGGAGCAAGTCAATGATGGAAGTTCAAATGTAAAGCCTTTGGAGAAACGTAAGATGTCAGAATGTACCCCAGAGGAACAAAT
>JAUICT010000519.1 GCA_030429325.1 Bacteroidia bacterium | reverse complement strand
CAGGCGGGGATACAGCAAGTGCTTTGGCGGCAGGGTGTCCTGTGATTGTGAAGTCGCATCCCATGCATGCAGGTACCTCAGAATTGGTGGCTTCGGCCATTGTCAAGGCGGCCCAAGAGACTGGAATGCCCAATGGGGTATTTTCCTGTGTCAATGGAGGTGTGGACGTGGGAGTAAACTTGGTGAAACATCCCAAGGTAAAGGCAGTAGGATTTACAGGAAGTATCACAGGAGGTCGGGCACTGTTCGATTTGGCCTCACAACGGGAGGAACCCATCCCGGTATTTGCGGAAATGGGGAGTATCAACCCCGTGGTCATCACCCCCAAGGCCATTTCCAGAAGGGCCTATGAAATTGCGCAAACCTATGCAGATTCCATAACATTGGGAACAGGCCAGTTTTGTACCAATCCGGGATTGTTGCTGACCATCAAGGATGCCAATACCCAAAGTTTTGTCGAAACATTGGCTGAAAAGACTGTGGCCATTGCACCACAGTGCATGTTGCACCCCAATATTAAAAAGGGGTATTTGAAGAATGGTGGGGAGGTGACCTCCCAAAAAGGTGTGGAAAGTATTTCCATAAGGGATGAAGATGTGAAGGTCAATGATGCCCCAGCGGAAGTTGCCACAGTTTCAGGAGCCGATTTTTTGAACAACCCCAAAATGCACAAAGAGGTTTTTGGGCCTTTTTCTTTGGTGGTACAGTGCAAGGATGAAGAAGAACTCTTTCAGGTCATTGAAGACTTGGAAGGCCAGTTGACCGGAACCTTGATTGCTGAAAAAGATGATGATGATTTGGATTTGGAAACCTTGGTGGATGTGCTCCAAAACAGGGTAGGGCGTATCATTTACAACGGTGTTCCCACTGGGGTTGAGGTGTGCCCGTCCATGCAGCATGGCGGACCTTATCCGGCATCTACGGATTCTAGGTTCACTGCGGTGGGCATCCATTCCATCAAAAGATGGGCAAGGCCAATCAGTTACCAATCCTTTCCAGAAGAATTGTTGCCCAATTACTTGAAGTAAGGTTGTATTTTTAAACACGATATAATTTAGTTGAAGCGCTAGCCGTGGCAAGAAAGACGTTTTTTTGTGTGGATGCCCACACCTGTGGAAACCCTGTGCGTTTGGTGGCAGGGGGTGGCCCCATCCTTTTGGGACGGAATATGAGTGAAAAACGACAGCATTTCCTCAAGGAATTTGACTGGATTCGCAAAGGGCTTATGTTTGAGCCCCGAGGCCATGATATGATGAGTGGCAGTATCCTCTTTCCACCACACGAGCCTGAAAATGACATTGCGATTCTTTTTATTGAAACCTCCGGCTGTCTGCCCATGTGCGGTCATGGAACTATCGGAACCATTACCATTGCTTTGGAGGAAGGATTAATTCAACCTAAAACCCCTGGAAAAGTTAGAATGGAAGCCCCCGCTGGTTTGGTCGAGATCGAATACCAACAGACGGGCAAAAAGGTGGATTGGGTGAAATTGGTAAATGTGAAATCCTATTTGGCGGCCGAAAGCCTGACCGTGGAATGCCCGGAGTTGGGAGAAATCACCTTTGATGTGGCCTATGGCGGAAATTACTACGCCATTGTGGATCCGCAGGATAACTTTAGCGGGGTGCATGATTTTTCGGCATCCAAGATCATTCAATATTCCAAGGTGGTAAGGGAACGAATCAATGCAAAATATCCGGATAGATTCATCCATCCAGAGAATCCAACCATTAGGGATGTCAGCCACATGATGTGGACGGGAAATCCTTTGGATCCAACCTCATCTGGTAGGAATGCCGTGTTTTATGGAGACAAGGCCATTGATCGTTCGCCTTGCGGCACGGGAACATCGGCCCGTTTGGCGCAGTTGTACACCAAGGGAAAGGTGAAGATAGGGGAAGACTTTATCCATGAAAGTTTTATTGGGAGTAAGTTTATTGGCAGGGTTGAAAAAGAGACTACTTTGACCAATGTCAATGCCATTGTGCCCAGCATCCAAGGATGGGCCCAAATAACAGGATATAATACCATCATTATAGATGATGACGATCCCTATGCCCATGGATTTCAGGTTTTGTAGAGCTTGCTATGTTGATCAAGATTTTATTTTCTT
>JAUICT010000037.1 GCA_030429325.1 Bacteroidia bacterium | reverse complement strand
GGAGACCCTGGATGAGACCTTGGATAAGGATGAGGTTTTTGGCTCGGTTGAAGCGGTAAAAACTGTTTCGGACCTTTTCTTGCCGCTCAGTGGTGAAATTATTGAGTTTAATGAAGCTTTGGAAGATGAACCGGAAAAAGTAAACTCCGATCCATACGGGGAAGGGTGGATGATCAAAATAAAAATTGGAGATAGCTCTGAGGTAGACACACTTTTAAGCGCCGAAGATTACAAGGCATTGGTGGGTGCTTAAAAAGAATGCCTATACCATATTGTTCATAAGCTGGGTGCTGATTATAACCGTACTCAGCTTATTTTCATTTTCAGAAGTAGATTTGGATACCGGAAAGCTGAATATTCCCTTTGCTGATAAAATTACCCATTTTATATTCTATTTGGTTTTTGGAATATTGGGATGTTTTTTTGTTAGGGAAAGGACAAATGGCCAGGCCGAATTGACAAAGACAAGTTGGTTTATGTTGGTTGGGGCAATAGCATACGGTATATTTATTGAAGTATTGCAATATACAATGACCACTGATAGAATGGCCGAATTTGGTGATGTTTTGGCAAATACTTTTGGGGCTTTTGTGGGAATTGGCCTAATTAGATGGTATTTTTCCAAGGAAAGGCCGTTAAAATGGAAATTTTAATTGTTTATTTAACCAATTAATAATTAAATTAGCAAACACTAAAATCAAAAAGATGGAACTAAAAAAGAATCCAAAAGCCGACGTAGGAAGAAACAGCTCACTCTATTTTGTAGTAGGGTTGGCCGCTGTTTTGGGGTTGGTTTATGGCGCCATGGAGTGGAAAAAATATGACAAGACCAATGATTATGACATTTCAATGAACATTGAAGATCAGTTGGATGAGGAAGTTCCGATGACCGAACAGATTAAAACACCACCGCCACCACCGCCACCTGCCGCACCAGAGGTGATTGAGGTTGTTGAAGATGAGGAGGAAGTGGAAGAAACTGTTATTGAGTCCACTGAAACCAGTCAGGAAGAAGAAGTTGTTGAAATTGAAGAAGTTGAGGTTGAAGAGGTTGAAGAAGATATTTCGGTTCCATTTGCCGTAATTGAAGATGTTCCCGTTTTTCCAGGTTGTGAGAACGCTGGTGATAAAAAAGCCTGTTTTCAGGAAATGATGCAAAAACATATCCGTAAAAACTTCCGTTATCCAGAAATTGCCCAGGAAATGGGTGTTCAAGGTAGGGTTAATGTGATTTTCGTAATCCAAAAAGACGGAAGCATCGGTAACATCAGAATGCGTGGACCGGATAAGAACTTGGAAGCTGAAGCATTGCGTATTATTGAAAAACTGCCAAAGATGACCCCTGGAAAACAAAGAGGTAGGGCGGTAAAAGTTCCATTTAGTATTCCAATTACCTTTAAGCTACAGTAAAATACAAAGTTCCTACTGAGGTAGGAATGGAAAAAGCCCTGATGGTAAAACGTCAGGGCTTTTTTTCTTTGTAATGGCTAAAAACTTGTCCCGAAAGGATGTGTCCACCTGCCAAAAGAAGATAAAGGCCATCAATAGGTTGGAAAAGAACACATCTCACGCTATCTTTGCCAGCCAATTTAGTTGTGGATGAAATCTGCTGTAGGTTCCGTAAAAAATACTTCGCTTTCCGTGATTTTTTCTGATTTTAAGGAAATCACCAAGGCCAAACTGGCGATAAGCGTGGTTTTTTCATCCATTGCAGGATATTTTTTGGGCGCCTACGAAGTAGAGATTACCTCTCTTTTGTTACTGACTTTTGGTGGATATTGTATGGTAGGGGCTTCCAACGCCTATAACCAAATCATTGAAAAAGATTTGGATGCCTTAATGAACCGTACCAAAAATCGTCCCATACCATCAGGACGGATGTCGGTAAAAAACGCCTTGGCCACGGCCATAACATTAACAGTTCTGGGTGTAGCGGCCTTGTTTGCCCTTAGTCCAAAAACTGCTATGTTCGGTGCTATTTCAATTTTTTTGTACACCAGTGTCTATACGCCCCTAAAAACCAAAACACCTTTATCGGTTTTTGTTGGCGCTTTTCCAGGAGCTATTCCTTTTATGCTGGGATGGGTTGCTGCCACAGATGACTTTGGGATAGAGCCAGGAACGTTGTTCATGATACAGTTTTTCTGGCAATTTCCACATTTCTGGGCGTTGGGTTGGATGTTGGATGAAGACTATAAAAAAGCTGGATTTAAAATGCTGCCCACAGGAAATAAGGATAAGGGTACTGCATTGCAGATAATATTGTACACAATTTGGATGATTGTCATATCCATTGTGCCCGTTTTTGGATTTACAGGGAGGTTGACTCTTTCCATTCCCGCTGCTGTAATTGTTTTGATCGCGGGGTTGGTCATGTTATTTTTTGCCTTTAAGCTTTACGAGAAACGGGACAATCCCACGGCAAGGAAGTTGATGCTGGCAAGCGTTACCTATATATCGTTGATTCAAATTGTATATGTAATTGATAAGTTTATTTAAAGAAGATGGATTTAAGCCAAGGAACAGCAGTTGAAAAAAACAGAAGGGCAAAGAAAATGATGCTCTGGTTCGGGATAGTGAGTTTGATCATGGGCTTTGCCGGATGGACCAGTGCCTACATTGTAAGTAGTAAACGGGAAGATTGGATCAGTGATTTAGAGCTTCCGCAAGCTTTTTTTGTGAGTACTGCAATAATCATATTGAGTAGTATTACCTATCTAATGGCAAAGAAAGTGGTTGAAAAGGATAACCAAAAGATGGGTACTATTTTTTTGTTGGGCACACTGGCCTTGGGAGTGGCATTTATCATCTTACAATTTAAAGGATTCTCCCAAATGCTGGAACATGGCTATTATTTTACAGGTCCAACCAGTAGTATAAAAATGTCCTATGTATTTTTGATCGCTGCGGTGCATATTGTCCATGTGGTAGCAGGTCTTATTTCTCTACTGGTGGTTTTGGTACAGCAGTTACGGGGAAAATATAGCCCGGAAAATATGTTGGGATTGGAATTGGGTGCCACATTTTGGCATTTCTTGGATTTTCTTTGGGTGTATTTAATACTATTTATGTATTTCGTGAAATAAATTTTGATTGAAGCAGTTTTCATTCAACTTTATCTTTTCGAATACATCAAAAGGTGTAAATTTGTGAAAGTTTTATTAAAGCGACTTTTTTTATGGATGCAACGGTGACTACCGGTACAGAAGAAAGCGTTTGGGGAGGTGGAAATCAACCCCTCGGCGCTAGCTATGGAAAAATGATGATGTGGTTCTTTATTGTCTCTGATGCCTTGACCTTTTCTGGGTTCTTGGTGTCTTATGGCTTTTCAAGGTTCAAGTTTATAGAAACTTGGCCCATTGCCGATGAGGTATTTACCCACGTACCCTTCTTCCACGGGAACTATCCCATGTACTATGTGGCTTTTATGACCTTTATTTTGATTATGTCCTCTGTAACCATGGTACTTGCTGTGGATGCCGGGCACAAGATGATTCAGAAAAAGGTTGTTCTTTATATGTTCCTTACCATCATTGGAGGGGCTATTTTCGTTGGTTCACAGGCTTGGGAGTGGGCAACCTTTATTAAAGGGGACCATGGTGCGTTGGAAACTAAAGGAGGTAGAATCCTTCAGTTTGTAAATGCCGAGACAGGAGAGCGGGCTTCCTTGGCCGATTTCTCCAAGACCCTGCCCGAGGAAAGGGTGAAGCATGAGAGCAGTCAAGGGATATGGTTCGAGAAAGAGGGATACAAAACCTCATTCTCATTGAATGAAGTAGTGGAAGGATTTAAAGCCACACCAAATATTCTTATCCGTACGGAGACCATCAATGAAGAAGGACATAAAACGGTATTGACAAGGGAAGAATCCTTGGCCAAACTAAAGGATGCCGTAATGGTGGTGGAAGGCGCAAACCTTATCCATAATGAATATGGTAGCCGATTGTTTGCCGATTTCTTCTTCTTTATTACAGGATTCCACGGATTCCACGTATTTTCTGGAGTGGTGATCAACGTTATCATTTTCTTTAATGTCATATTGGGAACCTATGAGCGTAGAGGACATTATGAAATGGTAGAGAAAGTTGGATTGTACTGGCACTTTGTAGATTTGGTGTGGGTATTTGTATTTACATTCTTTTATTTGGTTTAAAATTGGATTCGTTTTCCGTCAAAGTGGAAAGCAATAATCATACAGTATAAAATAGCATGGCACACGAGCATAAACTAGAGATTTTTAGAGGAACATTGAAGTTCAAGTCCAACGTCCAAAAAATTTGGGGCGTACTTATTTTCCTTTCCATTGTAACTGCAATAGAGGTAGCATTGGGGATTGCCAAACCACAAGTGTTGACGCATAACTTCTTTTTGGGAATGAAACTCCTTAACTGGATATTCATTATCCTTACCTTGGTGAAGGCGTATTACATTGCATGGGATTTCATGCACTTGCGCGATGAGAAAACAGCCTTGAGAAGGTCTATCGTTTGGACTCCCATATTCTTGGTTTGCTATTTGATATTCATCCTGCTGTTTGAAGCGGATTACATCTACAATGTGTACAAGGATGGATTCATGGCATGGAATTTCTAAAAAAGTATTTAACAACTATAAAAGACGGTTTTTCAACCGTCTTTTTTATTTTTGTAAGGTTTAGTTCGGTATGAAAAAGACGTTCGTTTTAGCGATATTATTTGTTTTTCCACTAGTGGCATATCTGTTTTTTGCTTCGGGGGTCAATAACTTTGGCAAACTGCCGGTCCTCACAGAACGTGTGCCTGATGTGGCCACCTTACAAAGTGATGTCAGTTTGGATGGAAAGATTACCATTCTTGGTTTTTTGGGAAATCAGATTGACCAAAAAAAGGGCAACGCATTCAACCTTAACCAAAAAATCTATAAGCGTTTCGGCGATTTCAATGACTTTCAGATGGTCATGGTGGTAGAGGAAGGGTATAAGGAAGATGCTGAGCGCTTGAAAGGTGAACTCGGGGAACTTTCCAATGCAGATAAGTGGCACTTTGCCTACGGGAAAGAAGATGAGATAAGATTGTTCTTCAGTCAGCTTAAAACCGATGTGTCCTTGGATAGTGATCTATCAACCCCATACGTTTTTATCATCGACAAAGATCGCAACCTTCGGGGAAGAAAGGATGATGAGGATGAAGGTGTAAAATATGGATTTAACACCACCTCGGTAGCAGAGTTGAACAACAAAATGGAAGATGATGTCAAGATTATCTTGGCCGAATATCGATTAGCATTAAAGAACAAAGATGCCAACAGGAGCAAATAGCAAGAAGAAGTACACCTATGTTTGGGTATCCGCAATCATTCTAATTTTTGGGATTTTTGCAGTATATGAAATCACAAAGAGACTTAAGGAAGGGGCCGTTGTGGAGAATGACCGCATGAACATGGGATTTCAACAAAAGCAAGTGGGTTTTATCTTGAATGATGGAAAAAAAAGAAAGGTGCCCCCTTTTTCATTTCTAAACCAGGATAGTATTGTGGTTACAGACAAAGATTATTTGGGCAAGGTGTATGTGGTGGAATTTTTCTTTACCACTTGTCCTACCATATGCCCTGTAATGACTAAAAATCTGGTTTCGCTGCAAAACACTTTTAAGAATGATAAGGACTTTGGGGTCGCTTCCTTTACCATCAATCCAAGATACGATACACCGTCCGTACTTAAGAGTTATGCCAAGAAATATGATATTGTTGATGCGGATTGGCATTTATTGACGGGTGACAAGGATAAAATCTATAGTTTGGCGCAAGAGGGATTTTATATCGTGGCCAATGAAACAGAAGATGCCCCCGGGGGTTTCGAGCACTCGGGAATGTTCGCTTTGGTTGACAAAAATGGGTATATTCGTTCACGTCAAGACGAGCATGGAAATCCCTTGATCTATTACAGGGGAACCGTTACCGAAAAACAAGGGGTAAATGCAGAGGGCGAACCCCAACAGATTACCATATTAAAAGAGGATATTAAAAAATTGTTGGCAGAATGATCGACGAAGTTTCTATTAAAGAAAAGCGGTTCAATAAATGGATTACCGTAATATCTGTGGCCATACCTTTGGTGGTGGCATTGTTGTTTGGTTACAAGTTGCCCAATGCGGAACCACTCTCCTTTCTGCCGCCTATCTATGCCACAATAAATGCACTTACGGCTATTTTGTTGATAACCGCCGTAATAGCCATTAAAAATGGACGAAGAGGGCTCCATCAGAAATTAATGACCACTTGTATCATCTTGTCGGCTCTGTTTCTTGTGATGTACGTTGCATACCATATGACATCGGAGAGTACCATTTATGGTGGCGAAGGATACATCAAGTATATCTATTACTTTATTTTGTTTACCCACATTGTACTTTCCATAGCGGTTATACCTTTGGTTCTGATTACCTATTCCAAAGTGTACTTGGATGATTTTGAAAGCCACAGACTTTGGGCCAAATACACCTTTCCCATTTGGTTGTACGTAGCTGTTACCGGGGTGATTGTTTATATCATGATTTCACCTTACTATCAAACCTAGAATGCCCAATATGAGAACAAAGTTTTTTTTGCTGTTGATTTTGTTGATGATGGCGCCGACTTTGGCGGAAGCCCAATGTGCCATGTGCCGTGCAGTGGTTGAAAGTGAGGTTGATGGAAAAACTGCAGAGGGCATCAATAATGGGATAGTGTACCTCATGGCATTTCCTTATCTCTTGGTGGCCGGTTTAGGCTACTTTGTTTACAGAAAAATGCGTGGATGAACACTTTTGGGAAAAGATTTGCTGTTTTTTCCTTCCAAAGTGTAACAATTTGTCGTTCAGGTTATCCTATAGTAGGTATATTCAAGTACTTCATCAATCAAAAAAGGGGAACCTATGTTCGATATTGAAAGGTGGCAAGAAATATTTGACACCATCCGAAAGAACAAACTGCGTACTTTTTTAACCGGGCTCTCCGTTGCTTCCGGAATTTTTATTCTCGTTATTTTGTTGGGTTTTGGCCAAGGAATGCAAAATGGGATAGAACGTGAGTTCAAACAGGATGCTTCTACCAGTGTTTGGGCATGGCCCGGAGTTACTTCAAAAGAATACAAAGGGCTTAATCCAGGAAGAAGAATACAATTTGTCAACGAAAACTTCAATAAGGCTGAATCACTCTTCAAAGATGCCATTGAATATAAGTCCGCTCGAATATTTGTACAGGGCGTCAGTGCAAATTATGGAAAGGAAGCTTTGATTTATGGCATTCAAGGAGTGTCTTCCGACTTTCAATTTATTGAGAACACCAAAATGGTGGAGGGAAGATTCATCAATTATCAAGATGAGGTTTCCACGGGTAAAGTGGCCGTGATTGGAAGAAAGATAAAAAAAGATGTTTTTAATGAGGTGGAGTCCCCAATCGGTGAATTTATAGATATATCAGGTATACCTTTTAAAATTATTGGGGTTTTCAGTGAAATGGAAGACCGTGAAGAAGAACGTATCTATATTCCCATCACCACAGCACAAAGAGTGTTCAATGGGGGAAATAGGGTGAACAACTTGTCCTTTACGCTTCCGCCAGTGGAGAACTTTGATGAAGCCGTACAACAAGCAATCACTTTCAAAGATGGTTTGCGTACATATCTCCAGCAGGCCCATACCGTAGCGCCGGACGATACTGGGGCCATGGAAGTCTGGAGTGCCATGGAAGAAGCAAAACGCTATTATGGTCTCACAGGCAACATTAAAATCTTTTTTTGGTTTGTAGGGGTCTGCACCATAATTGCGGGAGTGGTTGGTGTGAGCAACATCATGCTCATAGTGGTACGGGAAAGAACCCGTGAGATTGGCATACGAAAGGCATTGGGGGCCAAGCCATGGTCAATTATAGGGATGATCTTGCATGAATCCATTTTTGTAACGGCGATTTCGGGCTTTGCAGGGCTCATTTTTAGCATGGGACTTTTAGAATTGGTGGGTCCCAATGTTGAGGTGGATTACGTGGTAAACCCATCGGTAAATTTTAATGTGGCAATTTCCACTGTACTTGTATTGATATTGGCTGGAACCCTGGCGGGCTTTGTTCCCGCTTGGAGGGCAGCAAAGGTGCAGGTCATAGAGTCGCTTCGTGATGAATAAACGCGTGGTGGTAAAAAAGATTCAATATGTTCAATAGGGATAGATGGCGGGAAATTTTGGAAGTGCTCACAAGCAATGTGTGGCGCACCATCTTCACGGCTTTTGGGGTGTGTTGGGGCATATTTATCCTAATTGTGCTATTGGCCGCAGGCAAAGGCCTTGAAAATGGCATAAAAAAGGATTTTGGTGATATCGCCACCAACACCATGTTCATGTGGACCAGGGCCACTACTAAGGCTTATGAAGGTCTGCCCATGGGGAGGGGCTTTAATTTTAAAGTGGACGATGTGCAGGCCATACGGGACAATGTTCCCAATTTGAGGTTTATTTCCCCCAGAAATCAGTTGGGCGGATTTAGGGGAGGAAGCAATGTGGTTCGTGGTATACGCACTGGAGCCTATAATATTTATGGCGATTATCCTGAAATCATCAATCAAGACCCCATGACGGTCACCTCAGGACGATTTTTAAATTTCAATGATATTCGGGAGAAAAGAAAAGTGGCCATTATTGGACAAGGAGTCAAAAATGAATTATATGAAGAAGGAGAAGAGGTGTTGGGGTCTTATATTAAGATTCAAGGGGTAAATTTTATGGTCATTGGAACCTATAAAAAGAATAATAGCGATGGGGGCGAAGAGGCCCAAAAGGAAGTTTTTGTGCCCTTTACTTCGTTTTCCCAAGCCTTTAACCGAGGGGATAATGTGGGATGGATGGCTATAACTGCCCATGATGAAAGCTCCATATCCCAATTGAAGAACAATATTATTGAGGTCATGAAAGACCGTCATAAAATTCACCCAGAAGATAACAGGGCCATCGGGTACTTTGATTTATACGAGCAGTATAACAGAGTTGAAAGCCTCTTTGGGGCCCTTAAGGCCGTGGCCTATATTGTTGGATTTATGGTATTGTTATCTGGTATTATTGGGGTAAGTAACATTATGCTCATTGTGGTAAAAGAACGCACCAAAGAAATAGGGATAAGACGGGCGCTGGGCGAACAGCCATGGTCCATTAAAAAGCAAATTCTTATGGAGTCCATTTTTTTGACCATAATTTCAGGAATGGTGGGCATTATTTTTGGGTCCTTGGTTATCTACGGCATCAATACCTTATTGGACAACGTGGGGCCAGTGGATATGTTCATGAGTCCCAGTGTAAGCGTTGGAGTGGTCAGTGGGGCCATGCTCATTTTAATGTTGTCCGGGCTTTTGGCAGGATTCATCCCTGCACAGAGTGCCATTAGGGTACGACCCATAGAAGCTTTGCGAACTGAGTAAGAAATCAATCAAAACAAAACCATAAAGACAAAATGAAAAAGTCGGTTACCATTATTATTCTCCTCCTCATTGCAGTGGTTTTTGGAGGATCTATGTATTATCTCTACCAGAAAAATGCCGAAGATCCTGTGGTTTATGAAACTGAAAAACCATCAAAACAGACCATTGTAAAAAAGGCAGTGGCCACGGGCAGTATACTTCCTTTGGAAGAGGTCCTCATCAAACCAAATATTTCAGGAGTGATTGAAGAAATTTATGTGGAAGGGGGCGATTACGTTAAATCAGGGGATCTTTTGGCCAAAATCAAGGTGGTTCCCAATCTCTCCGCACTAAATGATGCCAAGAACGCCATTGATGAGGCTAAAATCAATTTGGATGATCAAAAAAGGAACTACGAGCGACAACTTACCCTTTTCGGCAAAGGAGTAATTTCCAAGACCGATTTGGAACGAGCCCAAGTAAGCTACGATCAGGCCAAACAAACCTATGGGGCAGCAAACAAACGGTACGATATTGTCAAGACCGGTACCACAAGTGGTCTTAGTAGCGCAGCCAATACCTTGATCAAGGCAACGGTTAGCGGAATGGTTCTGGAAGTCCCTGTGGAGGTGGGTAACCAGGTCATAGAAAGTAATAATTTTAACGAGGGAACTACCATAGCCGCCATAGCCGATGTGGACAAAATGATTTTTGAAGGTAAAGTTGATGAGTCTGAAGTTGGGAGAATAAAAGAAGACCTTCCCTTGGAAATCACCGTGGGGGCCATTGAAGACAAGGTGTTCGATGCAGTTTTGGATTACATCGCACCAAAGGGAAAAGAAGAAAATGGTGCCATACAGTTTGAGATAAAAGGAACCCTGAAAAAACAGGACAGTACATTTATTCGAGCAGGTTTAAGTGCCAATGCCTCCATTATTTTGGCCCGGGCCGATAGTGTGCTGGCGCTAAAGGAAGCACTTATTCAATTTGATGGGGAAACTAAAAAACCATTTGTTGAAGTTCAGACATCGGACCAAAAGTTTGAGCGAAGGGATGTAGAGTTGGGAGTCAGTGATGGTATTTATGTTGAAGTAAAATCTGGTGTAAAGTTGGAGGACAACATAAAAGTATGGAATGCCATAGAGCCGGAAATCAATTCGAAATAATCATTTAACAAAAAATTTCAATAATTCTTGTAACATTTT
>JAUICT010000518.1 GCA_030429325.1 Bacteroidia bacterium | reverse complement strand
ACAAATAAGTGTACTGCCCAATAACCCGGGAGTGTACCAATTTTATGACAAGGAAGGAAAGATTCTATATGTGGGCAAGGCCAAGAATTTGAAAAAAAGGGTGTCTTCTTATTTTAACAAAAAACAGGAATATGGGAAAACCCGTGTCCTGGTAAAAAAAATACACTCCATAAAACATATTGTTGTTGCTACGGAATCGGATGCACTGCTTTTAGAGAACAATCTTATAAAGAAACTGCTTCCCAGGTACAATGTTCTGCTCAAAGATGACAAATCGTATCCTTGGATCTGTATTAAGAACGAACGTTTTCCCAGAGTGTTCCCAACCCGTAAATTGATCAAGGATGGTTCTGAATATTATGGTCCCTACACCAGTATGAAGACGGTACGCACCCTGCTTGACATGATCAAAGGCCTTTATCCTTTGCGTACTTGTAATTATGATTTGTCTGCCGATAAAGTCGATGCTGGAAAATACAAGGTATGTCTGGAATATCATCTTGGAAATTGCTTGGGCCCATGCGAAGGTCTCCAAACCGAAGAGGAATATCACGGACAGATAGAAGATATAAGGCACATTATAAAAGGAAACTTTAAAAGTTCACTCCAGTCCTTCAAGCAGCAGATGAAAGATTTTGCAGAGAAAATGGAGTTTGAAAAAGCGCAAAGAATCAAGGACAAAATAGACATCTTGGAAAATTACCAGGCCAAATCAACAGTGGTCAATCCCAAGATCAACAATGTGGATGTCTTCTCTATTGTTTCCGATGAGACCTATGCCTACGTTAATTTCCTACAACTTTCCCATGGTTCCATAATTCGATCGCACACCTTGGAGATCAAAAAGAAACTGGACGAGACCGATGAGGAACTGCTGCAATTGGCCATTACCGAAATCCGTCAACGATTTAAATCAACCTCAAAAGAAATATACCTCCCATTTCCAGTAAGTGTGGAAGAAAACCTTAAGGTTACTTTACCCAAGCTGGGAGATAAACGGAGGATTTTGGAACTTTCGGAACGCAATGCACGGTTTTTTAGGCAAGACAAGCTGAAGCAGATCAAGATTACCGACCCCGATCGGCATACCAAACGGATCATGGCCCAGATGAAATCCGATTTGCGGTTAACGGCTGAACCGGTACATATTGAGTGTTTTGATAATTCCAACATTCAGGGAAGCAACCCTGTTGCAGCTTGTGTTGTCTTTAAGGATGGAAAGCCGTCCAAAAAGGATTATCGGCATTTCAACATTAAAACGGTTGAAGGGCCGGATGACTTTGCCAGCATGGAAGAAGTGGTATACAGAAGATATAAGCGATTACTCAATGAAGAAGAACCACTTCCCCAGCTCATTGTTATTGATGGAGGCAAGGGACAATTGTCATCCGCCCTAAAAAGTTTGGATGCTTTGGACCTTAGGGGCAAGATTGCAATCATTGGCATAGCCAAACGGTTGGAAGAAATTTATTTTCCAGAGGATCCCGTACCCCTGTATTTGGATAAACGGTCTGAAACTTTAAAGATCATACAACAACTGAGGAATGAGGCCCACAGATTTGGAATTACCCATCATAGGAACAAAAGGAGCAAAGGCGCCATTGGTTCCGAACTGGAGAACATAGAGGGCATCGGCAAAAAAACGACAGAGCAATTGTTGAAAAGCTTTAAATCGGTAAAACGAATTAAGGAGGCCTCAATAGAAAGTTTGGCAGAATCTGTTGGAGTGGCAAAGGCAAAGAAAATATATAAATCCTTTCACCAGTGAAAAAGGAAATGAGACACATAGCAGTTACAATGGCATTTGTTTTGATCGGCGTTTTGGGTTGGGCCCAGACCGCGGATAGCGAAGCCCCTCCCAAAGTTGGTCTCGTGCTTAGTGGGGGAGGTGCAAAGGGACTGGCCCATATTGGAGCCCTTAAGGTGATAGAGGAGGCAGGAGTCAAGGTAGATTATATTGGGGGAACAAGTATGGGGGCCATAGTAGGGGCGTTGTATGCATCGGGGTATTCGGCCAAAGAATTGGACTCCATTTTTAGGGTAACGGATTTTACCAAGCTCATTCAGGACAATGTGCCCAGAGGGGCCAAGACCTTCTATGAAAAAGAAGATTCGGAAA
>JAUICT010000517.1 GCA_030429325.1 Bacteroidia bacterium | reverse complement strand
TTGGCCCTGATCGGAGTGGCCGTTTGGGTGGTAGCCCAGAAAAACAAAAACACCGAGGATTATTTTTTGGCAGGTAGAAATGTGGGGTGGTTCGTTATCGGCGCCTCGATCTTTGCATCGAACATAGGCTCGGAACACGTAGTGGGCTTGGCAGGAACCGGATTTGAATCGGGCACACCCATGGCCCATTATGAGCTTCACGCTTGGATCGTTCTACTACTTGGGTGGCTGTTCCTCCCATTTTATATCCGTAGTGGGGCTTTTACCATGCCCGAGTTCCTCGAAAAACGTTTTGATAGCCGATCACGCTGGTTTCTGTCCATATTTTCATTGGTGGCCTACGTGCTCACCAAGGTTTCCGTAACCATTTATGCAGGGGGAATCGTAGTTTCCGAACTGCTTGGGATCCCATTTTGGTATGGTGCCATCGGAGTTGTTGTCTTTACCGGAATTTACACCGTGGTTGGTGGAATGAAAGCGGTGATCTACACAGAAACCCTGCAGACCGTCATCTTGATCTTGGGTTCCTTGATCATTACCTATTTGGGACTTCAGGAAGTTGGAGGCTGGGGACAGCTACGGGAAACCGTTACTTCCGTTAGCCCGGATCACTTTAATATGTGGCGCCCTATGAGCGATCCAGATTTTCCATGGACCGGTCTGTTGATCGGGGGAACCATTGTGGGCATCTGGTATTGGTGTACCGACCAATACATTGTACAGCGAACCTTAGCTGCTAACAACATTAAAATAGGTAGGCGTGGGGCCATTTTTGGGGCCTATCTAAAATTGATGCCTATCTTGATTTTTTTAGTACCCGGTATCATCGCCTTTGCCCTGACCATTCAAAATCCTGAAGTGTTCAGTGTGGAACGTGCCGATAGGGCTTTTCCCATGTTGGTAAAGACCCTTCTTCCCGTTGGGTTGAAAGGTTTGGTTGCGGGTGGACTTATGGCCGCATTGATGAGCTCATTGGCCTCTGTGTTTAACTCCTGTTCCACCATTTTCACCATCGATATCTATAAAAAGTTACGCCCAGAAAAATCTGAACGGGAATTGCTAACCATTGGAAAAATTGCCACGGGAATCATTGTGGTGCTTGGCATTGTCTGGATTCCCATTATGGACAAAATTGGAGGTGGGGTCATGTACCAATACCTTCAAAATGTACAATCCTATATTGCACCTCCCGTAACCACAGTTTTCCTTTTAGGAATCATTTGGAAAAGGGTGAATTCAAAAGCCGCTATCACCACACTTTTGGCGGGTCTGGTGCTCTTGGTGCTGCGCCTGGGTTCAGAAATATATTATCAACCACAAATTATTGCAGGAGAAGAAGTGTCAGGTTTCCTATTTCAGTTTGCCACGGTGAACTTTGCCCACATGGCCATATTTATGTTCATCTTTTCTGTGGCTCTATGTATTGCGGTCACTTTGGCCACTGCCCCTCCAAACTACGCATTGATCAAAGGCCTCTCTTTTGGCACATTGACCGAAGAGGATCGAGCTGCCACCAAAGGAAGCTACAGCACTGTGGATGTAGTACTTTCCATTCTCTTGGTAGTCATCGTAATTGCCATCCTATCTTATTTTACCGGGTAGGATTCAAAAAAATCCGCCAAGAAAGGCCCGGAAATTTCCGGGCCTTTTTATTTTCAAGAGTAATGTTGTTGTGGATTACAATATGCTGTTTAGAAAGTTCTCCTTGTAGGCACGTCCAATAGGAATTTTTGCTCCATTGGTCAAGTACACAAGATTACCGGAAATCTTATCAATTTTTTTGGTGTTGATAATATGCGATTTATGCACTTGAAAAAACTGTGGAGGTTCCAACACACTTACCCAATGGCGTAAGGGTTCGTTGGACAATATCTTTCGATGTTCCAATCGGATTTCCGTATAATCGGAATCAGACGAAATGGTGAGAATGTCGTCCACCGCGACCTTGATGTGTTCATGGCTGGACTTTACGTAAATCTCTTGGATCGCACTTGATAAAGTTCCTCCATTCTTAAAATCCGTATCTGGTTTTTTGTTCACTTTGTTCACGGCTTGCAAAAAACGTTGGAAAGAAAATGGTTTTAACAAATAGTCAACAACATTAAGATCATATCCTTCAAGTGCATACTCCGAAAACGCGG
>JAUICT010000516.1 GCA_030429325.1 Bacteroidia bacterium | reverse complement strand
CCCAATCGCCATCACTGTTTCTATCGAACCAAATATCCAAACGTGGGTCATTGAAACGTTCAAAATAATCCAACAAGGTGGTGCACAAGCTTTTTTCATCAAAGCCTCCAATACGGCCAGTACTCTCGGGCCAAGAATCGGTGTTGGATGTTCCGCTGTACACCAATGTGGCGTTGTCCGCATTGGAATCGATATAATTTCCTGCATTGACAATGGACTGCATTTCGCCAGAAACGTCCCTGCGTTTTGAAATCCGCATTAAATAGCGAAGTCTAAGCGAGTTTGCCAACCTTCTCCATTTGGTGGCATCCCCATTGAAGATTACATCTCCTGAAGAACCTGCAATTGCCTCTCCTTTTGCCAGTGCGACATCTGCATCAGCCAGATCTTGCAATACCCCATTATAAACGGTCTCTTGATCATCATATACCGGAGTAAATATTCCATCTGACTTACCAGACATCGCTTCAGAGTAAGGAACATGTCCGTACAAGTCGGTCAGGTTGGCAAAACTAAGGGCCCTCATGGTAAGGGCTATCCCTTCATAGGTTGCATTTTGGGTGCCCTCTGCCCTGGATATTTCCAAAATATCGTTGATTTCCGGCAAGTAATTGTAGAAGAAGTTCCACATGCCTTGATCTCCCCAGTCAAATTGGCTAAACCCAGGGAAGTTGTTCTTGGCCATCAATTGGGTAATGGTGTTCCCATCGCTATAGCCCTCTTGTGTAAGTTTTCTGGTAATTTCCGAGGTCACGGTGGATACCAACAAGTTGGCACTTACCTGCTCCGGGGCATTGGGGTTCATATTGATTTCTTCAAAGTTTTCGGTACAGGACACCATTAAGGTTCCCGCTAGAAATATTGACGCTATGATGTTTGATGTCTTCATCTTTTTTTCGTCTTGACTATTTAAAATTCTACATTAAGGTTCAGTCCAAAACTTCTGGTACTGGGCAGGGCCATGTCTTCTACACCGGGCACAATATTGCCTCCGGAGAAAGAAATGGTCTCAGGATCTACGTGGTCGTTTTCTGTCCACAAAGCGAGGTTACGGCCAACCAGTGAAATGGTAGCTGACCTAATCGGGGTTCTTTCCAACAATTTACTTGGGAAGGTATATCCCAACTTCACTTCACGAAGTTTCACATAGGTTGCATCGAACATTGAGCTTTGCTCATTGCCTCTGTTATACACATGGGAATAGTAGTTGGATGCGGCCACACTCTGGGTATTGGGCGTATAGCTTCCATTACCATTATCAATTACACCTTGTGCAACGATACCAGTCTCACGTCCTGGCACTGTAAAATCCAACATCCCAGTTGTACCTCCAATGGCAACGGTCCTTGAGTGGTACACACCACCTTGTCTCCAATCGAAAAGGAATCCGAACCTGAAGTTTTTATACTGGAAGCTGTTTTGAAAACCTACCATAAAATCTGGATTGTAGTTTCCAAGATTGCGTAGTTCATTGCTTCGGATGGGCAACCCTGAGCTCTCATCAATAATCCACTGTCCGTAGTATGGGCTGCTCTTATCGGTAACCTGCTCAAATCCGGTTCCGTAGAGATCTCCCATTCGCTCACCCACTTCGGCCACCACTTGCAGGTAGTTCTCTTTTACCAAGTAGCTGGTAAGTCCATCTGTAAGTTCCTTTACTTCTCCGCGGTTGGCAGTGAAGTTGATGTTGGTATCCCAACTAAAGCTATTGGTCTTGACAGGAGTTGCGCTCAATGTCACCTCAATACCTTTATTCTCCACTTCACCGGCGTTGATGATCCTTGATCCATATCCTGAAGTGTTGGATACTGGAAGGGATAGAATCTGGTTATCAGTGGCTGACTTGTACGCTGCAACATCCAAACCTAGGCGACTTTGGAAGAATCGTAGATCGGCACCCACTTCAAACGAGTTGGTTCTTTCCGGTTTTAGGTCTGCCAGTTTCAATTCTGAAGGTGAATATGCCCTGGAAAATCCATTAAAGGTGTTTCCAAAACCATAGGTAGCAGCCAAGTTGTAAGGATCGGTATCGTTCCCCACGGTGGCCCATCCTCCACGGATTTTGGCAAAACTGATGGCTTTTGGCATCTCAAACATATCGGAAAGGATGAAACTCATTCCAACCGAAGGGTAGAAATAACTATTGTTTCCA
>JAUICT010000036.1 GCA_030429325.1 Bacteroidia bacterium | reverse complement strand
GTGGCCACAAATCTCCCGGTGACCAACCATCCGCCGAAATCCTCTGAAACGGCCAATAATAGCGTGTTCTTTCCTTTTCTCAGGGGAAGATATACCGCATCGAACAAGCCAATCGTGCCCAAATAGCGGTAGTCCCGGGAACGGTATCTATTGTTGCCCTTATAAATGGGTTTGCCATTAAGAATGACTACTGCCCTATCGCTGTAGCCAAACTCAAAGAGTTTGATCATATCCGATGTGGCGTCCAGCTCAATTTTGGCAAATACGGTGTTGCCGGGGGTATCATTGAAGCGTTCCACTTTTCGGGAAATATTGGCGGCCGTACCTTCTTCTACCTCAACAGATTCCTTCCAAGTCCTGTCGGCAATGATTTGTGGGATTTTGGAATGATCATCCAAAAGTTGTTCCTCAAACTTATCGGAGAGCTGCCATTGGGGAATCAATCCTTCAATGGGTTTGCGGTCCAAGGGTTTAAAATTCTTGAGTTCGTGCTTGGTTCTATCAATTTTGATGTTGGCCAGATGCATTCCTTGGGCATTTCCGCCATTCAACGAGATGCCACCCTCCACGGGTTCATGGAACAATTGCCAAGAAAGGTTGGGTTCTTCCGAATGATCTAGATACACTTGGGCCTTGTCGTCATGGACCACCAGTTTCACATGGGTCCAATCATCGTATTTGTATTCATAGGGAAAGGCATACTTTTCACCATAGTACAGCTGCCATGGCGAAATCCCTTTGGTCAAGGGAATGGCTTGATTAGCATCTGGATTGCCCGCTTGGTGCGGACGGATGTAAAAGTGTTCGGCATCGTTGCCGTTCATCCTAAAATAGACCCCCGGAAACGCCTGTACTTCCTTTAAATAGATGTCGTACTCAATGGTGCCGTTCAAAAAACCATCTTCTTTTAGGGTGATGGAACCCCCTTGCAGGTAAATGGACTTTTTGCCCTTAAACTCCTCCAAAATATAGGACTCCGCTTCAAAGCTCCAATTGATGGTATCCAAAGGAATAATGTCTTGGGCTTTCCCAAAAAAACCGCCCAAAAGGGCTATGATAATAATGCTCGCTTTTTTCATGATGAATTGATTTATGGCCGAAAGGTCCCGTATTCCTTTGTTTTTGCGCAAACAATCCCGTGCAAGTTGATTCATTATGGTTCATGTATCGGATTTTTTCCAACATTTGCAATAGAAGAATGTTCTCATATGTATCCGGAGTATCCATTAGTGCAAAAATGTCTATCCCAAATTGAAGAAAGCCTTGGTTGGGGGCCTTCCGAACATTGGCACAACGATGTCTTTTCCGAACTGAGCGAAAAAATCCAGCATAAGACCCAAGTCCTGCTGAGCCCAACTACCCTGAAGCGTGTTTGGGGCAAAGTGAACTACAAAAGCGCCCCGAGCATTACCACATTGAACACCTTGGCGCAATTTGCGGGTTTTGAAAACTGGAGGGATTTCAAGAATGAGACCAAGGACACCGAAAAGACCTCAGTGCTGAACAGGGTGAACTCCAATCTGGGCATTATCATGCTGGCCGCTTCGGTAATGGCGGTGGTTTTTATCTCTTTCTACTCCTTAAAAGGCTCCCAGCCTGATACGGAACTCAACACCTCCAGTGTATATTTCAACAGTAGGCCTCTCGCCAAAGGCCTTCCCAACTCGGTGGTCTTTGATTTGGATATCGATTCCATCCAATCAGATAGTATCTACATTCAGCAGTTTTGGGACCCCACCAAGACCATTACCTTGGAAATGGGACAGAAACAGGCTACCGGCCAATACTATTATCCCGGGTATTTCAGGGCCAAGTTGGTGGTGGATGGCAAAGCCATTAAGCAGCACGACCTGTTCATCAAATCCGAAGGGTGGTTGGGCACGGTGGATTATGAGCCCATCCCAAAATACGTTGATGGAACTGACATACTCCAAGGTAAATTAGCCTTTCCACCTTCCCTCTTGGAAGAGATAAAGACCAGTGACGAGCCCATTTCATCAACATTCCATATCGTGGATGATTTTGGCACCGTTTCCGGGGATAATTTTAGGCTCACCACCCGATTGAAAAGCAGTTATCGTGAAAAATGGGCCGTCTGCCAGAAAACCCAGCTCATTATTTTGGGTTCCAAGAGCAGTATGGTGATCAGCACCTCCATTCCCGGTTGTGTATCTGAAATTGGGGTGATGATGAGCGATGTGTACCTTAGTGGCAAAAAGCACGACCTATCCAGTCTTGGTGTGGATCTCTCCGAATTTAGGAACCTTACCCTTGAGGTACAAGAAAAGCAGTTGACTGTTTTCCTCGAGGAACAGCCCGTTTTTTTTGGAAACTACAACGAATCCATGGGAGATATCGCAGGCATGCGATTCCAGTTTTTAGGAGCTGGCGAAGTGGCCAAAGTGCATTTGCAGGACCTAGTCACGGACAAAGTGATTATTGATGAGGATTTTAATCAATAAGTCTTAGTCTGGGGTCGTTCCTTCTACTATTGAAACCGAAAAATTACCCGATGCGTCCTTGGAGGTCACTTGGATGGTATACGCTGTACCCGGAATATAGGAAACGGGCTCTAGAGTAGTCTCTATAATTCCTGCGAAGGTCTCGCCCGTAGTTCCCTCCCAGAAAATAACCACGTCATAGGAAAGGATATCACCATCTTCATCTTCACCTATCCAAGAAACCAACATCTCCGAGGTCTCTGTTAAAAACTCAACCGATATTTGTGCCGCATAGGGTGCATAGTTGCCCTCTGGGGTTCCCGGGGTTGTAAAAGAATACGTGTTGCTGTTTGTTTCCCCGTCTCCATTTATAGCATTTACTTGCCAAGTATAGGTTTTTCCCCTATCCAATGGTACGGTTGTTTCCAAACCGGTTACATTTTTCTTGGCCACTTCGCTTCCCCCCTCTGAAATAATTACATCATAATTTTGGGCAGATTCCGCAGCATTCCATTTGAATAAAATCAAGACTTTAGTATCGTCTCCAGAAACTTCGGAATAGTCTGAACAAGGTTCTCCGTTAGTGGGAAGCGTCCCCACAGCTTTACCTGGAGGGTTCAAGGTTTCTTCAGGTGGTGTTTCTGGTTCTGAAGAATCACCGCCACCACATGAGCCTACAAATAACACCAAAACCAGACAACCTATATATCTTAATATTTTCATTTTCTATTTTTTAATAATCTTAATCGTTTCTTCCCGGTTATCCGCCATAATTTTGACCAGGTACATGCCCGAACCCAAGGTGCTGACATCCAAAGCCCTGCTTTCCATATTAGAAATTGTCCTTATCAAACGCCCTGAGAACGTATAGATTTCCAAATCCAATTTATCCGCATCGGCCAAAACGTATAGCTCATTGGATACGATGGTAGGATAGAGCATGATTTCATCTTTAATGAAAAAGCTATCCTCCAAACTTCCCTGGCAATCATTTAGACCTGAAATGGACACTTCGTTAAATCCGTTAAGACCGTTCAACTGGATGGATTTTTCCCCATCATCCTCAAAGCTGAATATTTGTTCCGCCCCATTTACGTTCACCTTATATTGGGTGCTCCCCGAAACCGTATAGAAAGCTGTACCTGTTTTATTGTCCAATTGGATACGCTTACCGGTTACCGAACCCAATTCGTTAATGGTGACGCCAAAATGTTGCTGGTATTGAATTTCATTGATCCATACCGCCACAGAATAAGAACCGGCAGGGATATTCTCTATGGTATGTGGTTGTCCAGATACCACATCATAAAACATATTGGAGTACCCAAATCCACTCACGGAAATATCCATGACATATCCCGAAGCATCCAAGAATACCTCTAAAACTCCGTCCGAACCTCCTGGACAAGTTGGGGTAAGGGTGTATACCCGTAGGGCATCATGGGGCACTATTTCGCATCCGTTGGAATCCACTTCCCAGCCCGGTTGGGTGTTCAAACAGTTGTCCAAATGGTCCAATACCCCATCATTGTCATTGTCTTCATTACAATATGGTACTTTGCCATCATCTGTAATAATCCAACCATAGTTATCTATCAAACTTTGTCTGGCTTCACCACCTTCACAATACTGAACGCCCCTGGAGTCTATAATGACATCGCTCTGAAGAGATTCCAATGCTGCCCATCCCATAAGGGTTTTGTCATAGTTTTCCATTGTCATTCCAGACCACTGAAAAAAACCACCAAGATACCCTGTTTTTGACACATCCCAATTGGCCAAGGATTGATCAAAAGAACTAGCATTGGTAAACACTCCGCTCATTCCCGATACATTGCTTACATCCCAATTGCCAATAGGTTGATTGAAAGATCGGGCGATATTAAACATTCCATTCATGGAACGTAGGCTCTCCAGATTCCATGACGAAATATCTTGATTAAAGGCCAAAGCAGATTGAAACATGTATTGAGCATCCGTTACACTGGACATATCCCAATTGCCAATATCTTGGTTAAAAGATTCGGCACCAGAAAACATCCAAGAAATATTGGTAACATTGGAAACATCCCAGTTACCAATATCTTGATTGAAAAGTTTTGCATTAAGAAACATATTCATCATATGGGATATGGAACTAACATCCCAATTTCCAATGGATGGGTTGGCCGTAAATGAGGTACAGAACGCAAACATGGAAAACATGCTCCAAGCCCTTGTCAAGTCAGGAACATCCTCGGCAAGAACTTGTAGGTTTTCACAGCCATAAAATGCCTGTTCCATGGAAGTCCACTGATTTATGCCCCATTGATCTACACTCAGTAATTTATTGTTGTCATCAAGACCAATAGGTGAAGAGTCAATTTCAGATATGTCGGCTTCAAAATATATACGTGGAAAAATACCCGTAATTGAAACTTGATAGGTTCCTGCGTTGGTGTAGGTATGGACAATATCCCCTGTTACATGGGTATCGAATGTACCGTCCCCCCAATCCACGGTGTAATTATAAGTTTCCCCTGGATAAGTAGGAATAGTTATTTGATTGTTCTGTGAAACACCGGGGTTATCTGTTTTCCAAGTGGTTACAAAAGCACATCCTCCATCATTTCCTGCATCATTGATGGTCCAACCATAGGTATCAATAATGGATTGGCGAGCAGCGGAAGCACTACAATATTTACTGATCTCAGCATCAAAAACAACATTACTCTGGAGACTCGATAAATTACTCCAACCAATCAATAAACTGTCATAGTTGTTGGCAGACAACGGAGCGCCGAGGAACATCCTTTTCATATTGGTTACATTGGAGACGTTCCAATTGCCTAGATTTTGATTAAAATTGAAAGCTTCTTGAAACATCGCCCCCATATCCGTTACACTGGAAACATCCCATCCACCAATATCTTGGTTAAAAAGGGAAGCACCAAAGAACATGACCGCCATATTACTTACATTTGAAACATTCCAACCATAGATACTTTTGTTGAAAATCTGATTTCCCATGAACATGCCTTCCATCCTATACACCTTGGAGACATCCCAACCAGAAATATCTTGATCAAAACTATTGGCACTCCTGAACATATAAGCCATATCTTCAACATTTGCCACATTCCAGTCCCCAATGTCCTGATTAAATGCTAGGGCACCACTGAATAAATTCACCATACGAGTCACATTGGAAACGTCCCATCTCCCTATATCTTGATCAAATGATGAGGCCCCTGCGAACATAGCGCCCATATCAGTAACATTGGAAACATTCCAATTTCCAATATCAATATTGAATGAAGAGGCATCGAAAAAAACACCGAACATACCCCTTACGTTGGAAACGTCCCATTGCGAAAAACTGGAATTACCCACAAGATTGGTACACCCCCGGAACATATAGGTCATATCTTCCACAATGGACAGATCAGGGATATCAGTAGCAGCAATGTTAAGATTGGCACATCTGGCAAATGCATCTGCCATGGAAGTCCACTGGATATTACCCCACTGCTTGACTGTCAACAATTTTTGATAATCCTTTGCGTCGTTTTCTGGGAAAAAATTAAAATATATGCGTGGAAATTGTCCTGTAATGGAAACCTCATATGTGCCAGGGCTGGTATAAGTATGCGTAATATCCCCAGTAACATTGATATCGTGTGTACCATCCCCCCAATCCACAGAGTAATTATAGGTCTCTCCGGGAAAAGTTGGTATAGTGATCTGGTTATCCCCTGAAGCACCTTGATTATCTGTTTTCCAAGTGGTGATAAATGCTTGGTAATCCTCGCAACCATCAGGTGCCTTTCCTGCATCGTCAAAAGTCCAGCCATAGTTATCTATAATACTTTGTCTTTCTGTTTCCGAAATACAAAACTGGGCAACATTGGCATTTAGGGCTACCCCATTTTGCAAGGTGGGTAATTGCTCCCATCCCATTAAGGTTTTATCATAGTTTCTTATACTGATGCCTGAATTGTCCAAAAAGCGATCCATGTACCGAACCTGACCTACATTCCATTTATCCAAGGCTTGATCAAAATTTTCTGCATCCAAAAACATATAAGACATATCGTCAACTTCACTAACATCCCATTGGTTCATAGAACTATTCCCCATTAATGAGGAACATTCCAAAAACATACCCGCAAATCCCCATTGTATTCTGGATAAGTCTGGAATATCGTTGGCCTTAACGTCCAAATTGGAACAACCCGCAAATGCAAAGTTTACAAAATGCCATCTTGTAGTGCCCCACTGATCAATGGACAATATCTTTTGATCGTCTGAAAATTTGGGAGCTATAGAATAAATATTGGTTGATCCGTTAAAAAACAGTCCAGGAAATTTCCCCGAAATCTTCACCGTGTATACCCCCGGAGAGTCATAGTTGTGGGTAATGTCTCCCGTTACCCCTTGGTCGGTCGTCCCATCTCCCCAATCCACATGGTAATCATAATGCTCCCTTGGGTTCGTTGGAATAGTTATTTGATTGTCCTCGGACGGTCCAGGATTATCGGTTTTCCAAGTCGTTATGAAAGGTCGGCTTTCCTCACAATTCTTTCCATAATCCAAGATGACCCAGCCATAATCCCCAATCAACCTTTGTCTTGCTATTTCCGATGTGCAATACTGATTCTTATTGGCTCCAAAAAACACACCATTTTGTAGAAGTGTCAATTGACTCCATCCCAACAAAATATTGTCATAGTTTGCGTCTGACAAGTCAGAATCATCGAACATAAATGCCATATCATTGACTTTGGCCACATTCCAAGCACTTATATCCTGGTCAAATTGTGATTGCCCAAACATTCTGTTCATTGTGGTTACATTTTCCACGTTCCATTGTGAAATGTCTTGATTGAAATAAGTGCTTGCAAACATCGAACTCATATCCGTAACATTCCCAACGTCCCAATCTGAAAGAGGTTGGTTAAAGATTCCACTGGCAAACATAGATGACATATTGGTTACACTGCCCACATTCCAATTGTTAATGTTCTCATTGAAATTACAGCTTTGAAACATGAATGCCATATTGGTGACATTGCTTACATTCCAATTTGATATGTTCTGATGGAATGAAGTATTTGAAAACATGGAATACATGTTGGTTATTGAAGTAGTATTCCAATTATTGAAACTTTCATTGCCTTCCATACGCAAACAGTCATAGAACATACTCTCCAAGCTAGTCACATTGGTAAGGTCCGGGGTATCTAAAGCAGTGACATCCATATAAAAACATCCAGCGAAGGCACCCTCCATGGAAGTCCATTCAATGGCCCCCCATTGTTCGATAGTTAAAAGTTTATGCTCATCCCCAGTAAATGTGTCGAATCCAAATGTAAAGTCATTAAAATAGATTCTGGGAAATTGTCCTTCTATACTAACCGTGTAAGTCCCTGATACTGCGTACGTGTGTGTTATGTCTCCAGTCACGTTAACATCCGAAGTACCATCCCCCCAATCCACAGAATAGTTATAGGTCTCTCCGGGAAAAGTTGGTATAGTGATCTGGTTATCCCCTGAAGCACCTAGATTATCTGTTTTCCAAGTGGTGATGAATTCTGTTTGGGCCGATAAAAGAAAAGGAAGAAAGCTCAAAAGAGCCAAAAAGTAGTTTTTTTTCATGCGAGGTTATAAAGCCGCTAACATAAACTTTGTCCTTGTAACCTCAAAGAATTAATCGATATAATGTTAGCTTTTTCTTACAAAAGCGCACATCTCATTTCTTTTAGTACTACCGCTCATTATACCCCTTGCCGTCCAAGATTTTTGGAAAACTTTTTTCAATCCGGGATATGCGGGTCTTGGACTGTTTGGGTTGGGAAAAATAGAGCATATAACCTCTTTGTCGCCCTGGGGTGAGGGCTTCAAAAGCAGTTTTGAATTCGGTATCCGTGTCCAGTTTGGTTTGAAGCTCTTCGGGCATTTCAAACTCTGAGGTTTTTTTCAGCTTTACCTGTAAGCCAGCTTTTTCCACTTCAATGGCTTCGTACAGATAGGTTTTTAGGATAGGTTCCATTTCTTGGATCTGTGCTTCTCCCGTAAACCGAATCTGCCGTGCGGATTGTACGTTTTCGGTTTGTTGGACAAGAATTCCTTCAGTGTCCTTCAACAGTGCGCCTTTATGGAACAACAGTGCACAATAGTCCTTAAACCCATGGATCAACACCACGTTCTTGCCTTTATGGGTGTAGCACGGAACGCCCCACTTCAGCTCTTCAATCAACCCACAATCCAAGATAATTTTCCGTAATTGCTTGTACGCTGATTGCCATGGGGTATCTTTCTCAAAAAAGAAATCGACTTTTGTATTCATGCTGCGCAATATACCAAATCTTAGGCCATGGCTCGTGCAAAACCTACGGTATCTCTATACATTTTTGGGGATATATTGGCATTGTTCTTAAAAAACCGACTAAAATAGTGCTCATCATCATACCCTAGATCATAGGCAATTTCCTTGACGGATTTATCGGTGAGGTATAGCTCACGCTTGGCTTCAATGACAATGCGTTCCGAAATAAGGTTGGTCATGGTCTTGTTAAAGTGGTTCTTGGTCATCTTGGCCAACGCCTTTGGACTTATGTTCAGCATATCTGCATACTCCCCTGCAGAGTGTTTGCTCTTGAAGTGGGTCTCGATAAGGTCCTTCAATTTTTGAAGGATAAAGGGTTCTTTTTCATCGGGGGTATCTTGTAACGATTCCGGTTGTTGCTTGGCCTTGGCCCGTGAAGCCGTAATCAAGAATATCTTCAGGTAGGAGACCAATAGCTCGTATTGGGCCAAATCCGCTTTCTGTACTTCGGATTTCATTTGCGAAAGGATCATTTCAAACTCCCTTCGGGTGTCATCATCCACACAAAAATATGGCGGACTGTAAATATTATTGAAAAGCACCCCATTGCACGCAACTTGCTCATGATGCTTGTGGATGCAGAAAAAATCAGGATGGAAATTCAACACCACACCCTCCAATTTATCCTTTTCCTTGAGGGTAAAGGGTTGATAGGGCGTTAGGGCAAACAGGGTGCCTGCCGTAAAATCGAACTCCGCAAAATCTATCTGGGCGGTGCCGTTCCCCTCTTTTATCCAGATTAAGGAATAGTAATTGAATCGGTTTAGCGAACAGAACTGGCAATCGTCCTCAAAGCTGGATAGTTTAAAAGCAAGGTTCCCCGTCTGTTCGTTAATGAGTGTGTTGGTGTTGTAGATGTCCATTTTTTGAGTTTATAAATTGAATATGTCACTTCGAGCTGTCATCCTGAGCGCAGTCGAAGGAGCTGTCGAGAAGTCTTCAGTCTTAACTGCTTAAACAAGGTCTCGACTGCGCTCGACCTGACCAACCTTGATTGACTATAAGCGTCGTTCGGTTTCGGTTATCTGCAGGTCGTTGATGCTGGCATAACGTCTCTGCATCAATCCATGCTCGTTAAATTCCCAGTTTTCATTGCCATACGCCCTGAACCATTGTCCTTGGTCATTCTGGTACTCGTACTCAAACCGCACCGCAATACGGTTGTCGCCAAAAGCCCAAAGCTCCTTTTTCAGTTTGTAATTTTTCTCCTTTTTCCATTTGTCGCTTAAAAAGGCAATTACTTCCTTCCGACCGTTTATAAATTGTGAGCGATTGCGCCATTCGGTGTCCACCGTGTAGGCCTTGGCCACTTTTTCTGGGTCTTGGCTATTCCAGGCGTCTTCTGCCAACTGTACTTTTTCTTGGGCCGTTTCCTCGGTAAAGGGAGGCAACGGATATTTTTGTTCTATGATCATTTTCATTGTGGTTTGTTCAAAAAAAAGGGCAGGCAAATAAATTTTGACCTGCCCCTTTGCATTACTTACTGTTTTTGACCTTAGGCCAGTTGGCATGTGCCGCTTTTTTCAATTCGGCGGTACGATCTTTCCAATCGGGTAAGGCGTTGAAAGGCTCTCCGTTAAAATCTCCGTTGTAAAACAGGTAGAGTTTTCCATCAACAATGTCATAAGTCTCCGGGTTTATGGGAAACTTGGCTTCCTTGGCGCCAACACCCCATGCACAATACCCATCAAACTGGGGTAAATAATTGCTGGGCGATTTGGCAAAGGCATTCTTATTGACCTTACTGGCAAAATAATAGGTTACCCCATCGTGCTTGGCCGCATGTGCCTTGGTTCCTTTTTTGGCCTTTCCAGAGAAATAGGATACCACATCGTATCCACCAATGGCTACTCCGTCTTTGTTTACGGGATCAATCTGTGCTTGGGCAAGGGCTCCCCATACAAGGGCCAATCCCAATAGAATTACATTTTTAATTGTTTTCATGATTCTTGCTTTTATTTGTATTGCGTGATTAAACAGTTTGTGCCTCCACAACTGGAAAATCGATATCCGTGTCGGCAGTGTTGTTGAAATAGTTGGTAAGGACGTTCAGAGCTACATGTGCCACGATCT
>JAUICT010000035.1 GCA_030429325.1 Bacteroidia bacterium | reverse complement strand
TGTTTTTCGCTGATAACCACCGGAACTCCCCTTTTAATGATCCCAGCTTTTTCCAAAGCAATTTTCTCCAAGGTATCCCCCAAAATATGGGTATGGTCCAATCCAATATTGGTAATCAAGGACACTTCCGGAACAATGATGTTGGTGGAATCCAATCGACCACCCAAACCAACCTCAATGATGGCAATATCAACCTTCTCCTCCGCAAAATAAGTAAAGGCCATCCCAACGGTCATTTCAAAGAAAGATAAATTCCTAGCCTCCAAAAAAGTTCTATGGCCCTTTACAAAGTCCTTTACAAACTTCTTACTGACCATTTTCCCGTTGATTTTGATACGCTCCCTGAAATCCTTTAAATGGGGTGAAGTATACAACCCTACCTTATAGCCTGCTTCCTGCAATATGGAAGCCAACATATGGCTACTGGAACCTTTTCCGTTGGTCCCGGCCACATGAATACTTTTGAATTTTTTCTCAGGGTTTCCCAAAAAGTCCGAAAAAAGGATGATGTTGTCCATCTTGGCATTAAGAGCCGAAATCCCTTTCTGCTGGTACATGGGAAGTTGGGAGAACATCCAATCCAGCGTTTCTTTGTAGGTCACTATTGTCCCAGTTTAAAGTTGACCACCACGAACCCAATTTGTTGTGATGGGGCATTGGAATCGGTGTTCCATTTATGTAGAAGTGCCGTTCGCCTAGCAGGTTCCAAAAGGCATTGGGCCGTATTCGTAGTTCCTTTTACACCTGGCTCGGCCTTGATTACCTTACCCGTCCTATCTACGGTAATCCTGACCACAACCCTGCCTTCTTCATTACATTCTTGGCGTACTTTTCCGCTGTTTACCAACGACCTACCGTTAAGCCCATATCCCCCGCCTCCGCTTCCGCTTCCGGGAGCTCCGTAATACGATGTGGCATAAGGGTCGCCATCTGGTTGCCCTTTATCACCTGGTCTGTTATCATCACCTTCACTTCCAGTGGCTGTACCATCGGATTTACCAATACCTCCTATCAAAGCATCCAAGCTTTTTTTCTTGGCCTCTTGCTCTTGCCTTTTCCGCTCTTCAGCTTCTTTCCTCTCTCTTTCTATTCGCTCTGCTTCAGCTTTAGCTTTTTTAGCAGCCTCATCTGCTTTCCGCTTGGCTTCTTGTTGTTGCCTAATCTTTATGGTTTCCTCTGTTTCGCTGGTCAACACCTTCTCTACAGGTTCTTCCTCTACTTCCTGTTCTTGGGGTTGTTGTTGCTGTTGCACGGGTTCTGCTGGCGGTCGTTCCACATTTCGGGGTTCAGACCTAACCGGTTCTTTTGGCTGAACTTGTCCACTCCCAAAATCCATGGTACCAAAGTTTACGGCAATTCCATTTTCAATGGGCGGGTCTAGATAGGTAAGTCCTATATAAAAAAGCAAAAGGAGAAACACGCTCAATATAAGGGTAGTGAGCGTAAAGGATTTTTTCTTGTGTCTCGTATCTAAAAACGGCATTATTTTGGCCGCACTGCCAAGATGACTTTGTAACTATTTCTGTTGGCTACATCCATAACGTTTACCGCCTCTTTGATGGCTACGCTTTCTTCCGCCCTTAAGATAATTGTTGGTTTTTCCTGGCCTTCAAGTGCTTTTTTTAGTTCAATTTCAATGTATTCTTTATTGATTTGCTCGTTGTTCACAAAATATTCCAGATTCTTATTGATGGTCACTGAAACATTTTGTGTATTGGTGGATTTCCCCTTTGCTTTTGGAAGTAATAAATCCAAAGCATTTGGCGCATTGGATGTTAGCATGAAGAATACCAACAACAGAAACACAATATCTGTCATTGACGACATGCTGAACTCCGGGCTTATTTTGTTTCTCCCCTTCAGTTTCATAGTGAAGTCTTAGATGGGTTCGTTCAACAAATCCAAAAACTCAACAGCAGTGGCTTCCATTTGATGCACCACTTTATCGGTTCGGTTTACCAAGTGGTTATAACCAATGTAGGCAATAATACCCACAACCAATCCAGCTACCGTTGTGGTCATGGCCGTGTAGATACCCGATGCCAATGAACCCATTTCGGCCTGTCCACCGCTACTTGCCATTTCATGGAAAGCCAAAATCATACCAATTACAGTTCCCAAAAATCCAATCATGGGTGCGGCTCCTGCGACGGTAGCTAAAACGCTAACGTTTTTCTCCAACTTGTACACCTCAAGGGTACCCGCATTTTCAATGGCGGTGTTGATATCATCCAAAGGTTTTCCTATCCTAGAAACCCCCTTCTCTGTCAACCTTGCCACGGGCGAATCTGTTTGCGCACACAAAATTTTGGCTGCATCCACTTTTCCATTCATGATGTGATCACGAATCTGGTTCATAAAGTTTTTGTCAATCTTGGATGCGGCCTTAATGGCAAAGATTCGCTCAAAATAAATGTAGAGTGCAGTAAATAGAAGTATAAAAAGCACGATGATAATCACCACACTTCCTGTTCCTCCATTTACAATCAAATCAATGACAGAAAGGGTCTTTTCTTCTGAAATAGAAGCAGTTGCTTCAGCCCCTTCGGCTAAATCTTGAAAAATAATCATATAAAATCCCCAATTTAAGTTGCAATAATAACGGAGATTTTCGAGCTAAAGTATTTTTCTAGAACAAATTTCGCATTAACATGTAACATATGGCTCCTCCAATAAAACCGAGAAGGGCCAACCACGAAATCTTTTTAAGATACCAGAAAAAGTCTATTTTCTCCATTCCCATGGCCACAACACCTGCAGCTGAGCCAATGATGAGCATACTTCCCCCCGTTCCGGCTGAATATGCAATGAAATGCCACAACTGATCGTCCATGGGCTCTGAGAACATCCCCAAACTTGCAGCCACCAAGGGTACGTTATCTATGATTGCCGAACCAATACCCAGCAAGAGTATCACCAAATCTGAAACTTGGGTTCCCGCCATTTCAGTACCCATCAACGGCATTCCTTGTTTTAATCCTTCCGCAAAATTGAAAAGCATTCCCAAAGACTCCAACGCTGCAACCGCCATCAAAATCCCCAAGAAGAACAAGATGCTGGGCAACTCAATCTTGGTAAGGGCGCTGTGCACAGGACTGTGGTGCGATGCAGCATCGCTTTCTCCATCCACATTGGAAATGGAGAACTTGGCATTACTATATATTTCTGCAAAAGTAGCCACCACTGCCAAAGACAACATCATACCAACATAAGGAGGCAAATGGGTTATAGTTTTAAAAATGGGCACAAAAATAATCGCCCCCAACCCTAAGTATAACATCGTAGATCCATACTTGGACTTGGATGGCTCTTCATCCTCAACATCGATCTCACCTTTGAACACAGGAAGGAACGAGGCTATAAAAGAAGGTATCACCATACACACCAAGGAAGGAATCAACAAGTGCTCTATCAAAAGGGCTGTTGTTACTTTATTTCCAATCCACAACATGGTAGTGGTAACATCTCCAATAGGGGACCAAGCTCCCCCAGCGTTCGCCGCCACAACAATAAGACCAGCAAACCACAACCTTGTTTCCCTATCCTTTATAATTTTTTGAAGAATGGATATTAATACGATTGTTGCAGTTAGGTTGTCAATGATCGCAGAAAGTATGAATGCCAAAAAAGAGAAAATCCAAAGGATTTTCTTTTTGCTCCTAGTCTTGATAAAAGTCTTGATTGTGGCAAATCCATCAAAATAATCAATGATTTCCACAATGGTCATGGCCCCTAATAGAAATACAAGGATTTCAGAGGTCTTTCCTAGGTGATGGAGCAATGTTTCCTCCAAGAGATGCATTTTCTCATCATGCCCCAAAGCACCAAAGTTTTCCAACAGGGCGTGGCTTCCAGAATCAAACCATGTAGTAAAACTATCCAAGCCAAAGGTCATGAGCGCCCACATAATGGCCATCATGGCCAATGCGGGAATAAGTTTATCTATCTTAAGATTGTGCTCAAGGGTAATGGCCAAATATCCAACGACAAAAATGACAACTAAAAGGGTCTCCATACTAAGTTTGGTTTAATTAAGGTAATATTTTGTGAAGTACTTCTCAATGGCGCTAAAGATATTCAAAATGAGTTTTTCGGCATAATCTTCTTCCAATAAATTATTGTGAAATTGACACATTGCAATCTATAAAAAAAACCTAAATGGTTAAGCTTTTCTCAATTCTCTCTTATTTTTTATAAAAAATATCCATTATAAAACTATATTTACACGTTGTTTTTGTTTATTTCTCATTTTTATGGATTTTACACTTTCTGAAGAACAATTAATGATTCAGCAAGCCGCCAAGGATTTTGCACAAACTGAACTATTATCTGGCGTGATTGAACGCGATGAAACCCAAAAATTTCCCGAGGAGCTTCGCAAAAAAATGGGAGAGCTAGGCTTTTTGGGTATGATGGTCAATGAAAAATATGGCGGAAGTGGTCTTGACACACTCTCCTACGTTCTGGCCATGGAAGAATTGTCCAAAGTGGATGCCTCTGCATCTGTAATGGTTTCCGTAAACAACTCATTGGTATGCTGGGGATTGGAAACTTTTGGAACGGAATCCCAAAAAGAAAAATACCTGACCCGATTATCCGCCGGTGAAGTAATTGGCGCTTTCTGCCTGTCCGAACCAGAAGCGGGAAGCGATGCCACATCGCAGAAAACAACCGCCATAGACAACGGAGACCACTATATACTCAATGGCACCAAGAATTGGATCACCAACGGAAGTTCGGCCGAAGTTTTCTTGGTCATTGCACAGACCCATGTAGACAAAGGACATAAAGGCATTAATGCCCTAATCGTTGAAAAAGGAATGGAAGGTTTTGAAATAGGGCCAAAGGAGAACAAGCTTGGTATCCGGGGAAGCGACACCCATTCCCTTATCTTCAATGACGTAAAAGTGCCTAAGGAAAATCGTATTGGAGAAGATGGCTTTGGATTTAAATTTGCCATGAAGACCTTGGCAGGTGGCAGAATAGGAATTGCTGCCCAGGCTTTGGGCATAGCTGCCGGAGCTTACGAACTGGCATTAAAATATTCCAAGGTCCGCAAGGCATTCGGCACCGAGATTGCCAACCATCAGGCCATAGCCTTTAAATTGGCAGATATGCACACCAAGATTCAGGCGGCACGCAACTTGGTCTACCAAGCCGCATGCGATAAAGATGCCGGCAAAGATTATTCATTATCTGGCGCAATGGCCAAACTTTATGCTTCAGAAGTAGCTATGGAAACCACCGTTGAAGCTGTACAAATACACGGTGGGAATGGCTACGTAAAAGAATATCATGTTGAACGATTGATGAGAGATGCCAAAATCACTCAAATCTATGAGGGCACATCAGAAATTCAAAAAATTGTAATTTCCAGAAGCATCATTAAAGACTGATAAAATCCATTCCCATTTCAACCCCTAAAAAATAGGGGTAAAACATCTAGAAAAATTAAAAAATACCTAGCATACTACCTATTTTTAAGGGTTTCAATGTCGCTTTTTATAATATAGAGCTTTTACCCTGCTGTTTTTTCGGGTATACCCTTCTCAAAAACTTCATATTAAGATTATCATAATTTAACATTGTCCAAATTTTGATATTGAACATTTTTTAACCTTTGATTGAATACGTTGATGATTTAAACGACATTCACTCAAAACCCTATAATTTATTCATCATATTTGATATTTTTGAAGAAATACCGTAATGATGAAATTGGAGAGACAAGGTTTATATTTACCCGAATTTGAACACGATAACTGTGGTGCAGGTTTTATCTGTAGCCTAAAAGGAAAAAAATCCAACGATATTATCCATAAGGCTCTTGAAATCCTGGATAAACTAGAGCATAGGGGAGCTGTAAGTGCGGATGGCAAAACTGGTGATGGAGCAGGAATTTTAATAGATATCCCACATGATTTTTTTGTGGACGTATGCAAATTCCAATTACCCGAAGCAGGGACATATGCCGTGGGCAATGTCTTCCTACCCCAAAAGCAGAACCAAAGGGATTATTGCATTTCGGTACTTGAGGAGAATATAGAACAGCAAGGTCTAAAATTATTGGGTTGGCGCGATGTTCCCGTGAATCGTTCTGTGCCAGGGCGAATTGCTGCCGAGACCGAGCCCTTTGTAAAACAGATTTTTATCGGAAAAGGAGAGGAATTGGACGATTTCCAGTTCAACTTGAAACTTTTTATCGCCCGTAAAATCACAGAACATGCGGTTATCAAAAGTAAACTGTCCCAAAGCCAGTTCTTTTACCTTCCCAGCTTGTCAACCAAAATCATCATATTTAAAGGATTACTGGTACCAAAAGACATCAGCAAATATTACGAAGACCTTTTAGACCCAAGGGTAGTAACCCGGTTGGCCTTGGTTCACCAACGGTTTTCAACCAATACCTTCCCTACTTGGGATTTGGCCCAACCGTTCCGCTATATGTGCCATAACGGTGAAATCAACACCTTGCGTGGAAATGTATCCCGTATGCGTTCGCGTGAAGAGTTGATGCAAAGCGATTGGTTTGGCGAGGACATTAAAAATATCCTGCCCATTGTATTGCCCGGAAAATCGGATTCAGCAAGTATGGACATGGTTGTGGAACTGTTGTTGATGACCGGTCGCTCCCTACCAGAAGTCATGATGATGCTGGTACCCGAAGCTTGGGAAAAGAACACCGAAATGTCGGAATCCAAAAAGGCATTCTACGAATACAACTCCTGTTTAATGGAGCCATGGGATGGTCCTGCTTCCATTCCTTTTACAGATGGAAACTATATTGGCGCCGTACTGGACAGAAACGGACTGCGCCCTTCCAGATATTCCGTTACCAAAAAAGGATACGTGATCATGTCCTCAGAAACCGGGGTCGTGGAATTGGAACCTGAAGACATTGAATTTCACGGAAGATTGGAGCCTGGAAAAATGTTCTTGGTGAACATGGAAGAAGGCCGCATCATTAATGATGAGGAAATCAAGGAGTCCATCGCCAAAAAACATCCGTACAAGAAATGGTTGGATAACAATTTAGTACATCTAAAAGATATCCCCTACAACGACTGCCCCGTTTTCTATGGTGAATTTCCATTGGAAACCCGGAGAGCTGCATTTGGATACACTCTGGAAGACATTAATACTATAATTATGCCCATGGCGGAGAAAGGCAAAGAGCCTATCGGCTCCATGGGTTCTGATACACCCATTGCCGTTCTTTCTGAGCGCCCGCAATTGATCTACAATTACTTTAAGCAACTATTTGCCCAGGTTACCAACCCTCCTTTGGATGGTATCCGCGAAGAGCTTATTACCGATATCAGTTTAACCTTGGGTAGTGATCAAAATATTTTTGACATCAACGAACTTCATTGCAGAAAATTGAAGATTCAAAATCCTGTGATTTCCAAGGAGGATTTGGATAAAATCAAAAACTATGACTCCAGCTCAGACTACAAAGTAGTTTCCATTTCCATTTTATATGAGGTAGCCAAAGGCCATAACGGATTGGAAGAAGCATTGGACGCTATATTGGAACAAGCTCTAAGTGCCATAGACGAAGGTGCCAACATCATTATCCTATCCGATAGGATGGTCAGTACGGAAATGGCGGCAATTCCTGCCTTGTTGGCTTGCTCCTTTGTGAACAGTGGGCTTCAAAAAATGGGTCGCCGCTCTAAACTGAGCATCATTATTGAGTCTGCAGAACCAAGGGAAGTCCACCATTTTGCACTTTTGTTCGGTTTTGGAGCAAGCGCCATCAACCCCTACTTGGTCAATGAGATCATTGGGGAACAAATGAAAGAGAACAACATTACAGAATACACTTTTGATGAAGCCATCAAAAATTATAACAAAGCCATAGGCAAGGGCATCTTAAAAGTGATGAACAAAATTGGGATTTCCACCTTGAACTCGTACAGGGGATCCCAACTATTCGAATGCATTGGTATCAATACCAAGGTTGTGGACAAGTATTTTCCCAATACGCCAACACGTATCCAGGGAATTGGTTTGTACGAAATTGAAAAAGAAGTAACCAAACGACACAAGAAAGCATTTAAAGCACAGGAATTAGCGGCCAATCTGGATATTGAGATTGGTGGAGAGTACCGTTGGAGAAGAAATGGCGAAAAACACATGTTCAATCCATTAAGTATTGCCAAACTTCAAAAATCGGTACGCAATAACGAGCCGGATACCTATAAGGAGTACTCCCAATTGGTGAATGAGCAATCCAAAAACCTAATGACTATCCGTGGATTATTTGAGTTTTCAAATTATGACCCCATTCCACTCGAAGAAGTTGAACCTTGGACCGAAATTGTAAAACGGTTCAAGACGGGTGCCATGTCCTATGGAAGTATCAGTAAGGAGGCCCATGAAAATCTTGCGATTGCCATGAACCGAATTGGTGGTAAGAGCAATTCGGGAGAAGGTGGAGAGGATTCGGCTCGTTTTTATAAAAATCAAACTGGCGATTGGAAAAACAGTGCCATCAAACAGGTGGCCTCGGGTAGGTTTGGCGTTACTTCCAACTACCTGACCAGTGCCCAGGAAATCCAAATTAAAATGGCACAAGGGGCCAAACCAGGCGAAGGAGGACAACTCCCAGGACCAAAGGTGAACCCTGCCATTGCCAAAACAAGAAATTCCACACCATATGTGGGGTTGATTTCACCACCACCCCACCACGACATTTATTCCATCGAGGATTTGTCGCAATTGATTTACGATCTAAAATCCGCCAACCGCGATGCCAGAATCAACGTAAAACTGGTTTCTGAAGTCGGTGTGGGCACGGTAGCTGCTGGAGTTTCCAAAGCAAAGGCCGATGTAATTCTTATTTCTGGTTTTGATGGTGGTACGGGAGCTTCGCCCCTAACCTCTTTGAAGCATGCTGGACTTCCTTGGGAGTTGGGCATTGCTGAAGCACAACAAACCTTAGTGTTAAATGACTTGAGAAATAGAGTCGTTCTGGAATGTGACGGACAATTGAAAACCGGTAGGGATGTGGCCATAGCCTGTCTTTTGGGAGCAGAGGAATTCGGATTTGCCACAGCACCTTTGGTAGCATCGGGCTGTGTTATGATGCGTGTTTGCCATTTGAACACCTGTCCCGTGGGAATCGCAACCCAGAATCCGGAGCTTCGTAAAAAATTCCAAGGCAAGCCAGAGCATGTGGTCAACTACATGTACTTCGTAGCACAAGAACTTCGGGAAATCATGGCCAAGCTTGGGTTTAGAACCGTTAATGAAATGGTTGGACAGGTACAAAAACTGGACAGAAATAAGGCTATTGAGCATTACAAGGCTGCAGGGATTGATTTGAGCCCCATCCTATACCAAATAGATGTACCGGAAGGCACTAAACTATACAATACTCAAAAACAGCACCACGATATTGACCAGTCCATAGAGTTTGATATCATCGCACAGGCACACCCTGCTTTGTTCAGAAAGGAAAAAACCTCATTGGACTTCCCAATCCATAATACCGATAGGGCCGTGGGTGCAATCATCAGTAATGAAATCTCCAAGATTTATGGAGCAGATGGTCTACCTGACAATACCTTAAAACTGAATTTCACCGGTTCGGCCGGACAAAGTTTTGGAGCATTTGCCACCAAGGGATTGACCATGATCGTAAACGGGAATACCAATGATTATTTGGGCAAAGGTCTCTCTGGTGCCAAATTGATCATTAAGGTACCGTACAAATCAACCTTAAAACCGGAAGACAATATTATCACCGGAAATGTAACTCTGTATGGCGCCACTTCTGGGGAAGCCTATATCAACGGAAAGGCAGGGGAACGTTTTTGTGTTAGAAACTCAGGAGCCAAAGCGGTTGTTGAAGGCATTGGTGACCATGGTTGCGAATACATGACCGGCGGTGTTGCCGTAATTTTAGGCTCTGTTGGCCGTAATTTTGGAGCCGGAATGAGTGGAGGAATCGCCTATGTACTGAACTTGGACAACTCTTTTGAAAAGAAATGCAATGGCGAAGATCTGAATCTCCTTGCCGTAGAAGAAGATAACGACATCAAAGAACTAAGAGAATTGATTGAAAACCATTACAATTATACGCTAAGCCCATTGGCACAACGCATTTTGGAAAAGTGGGAAGAATATCTCCCAAAATTCATTAAAGTATTCCCAGAGGAATATCGCCAAGCATTGATACGATTGGAACAGGAAAAAATGGAAACCTTATAATTTGAGACATGGGAAAGACTACAGGATTTATGGAATTTGACAGGAAGGACGAAGCTTATGCCCCTGTTAAAGACCGCATCAAAAACTATAAGGAATTTACAAGCCCTCTGAAGGAGGAAGAGCTTAAGAACCAAGGTGCCCGCTGTATGGACTGTGGCATTCCGTTCTGCCACAGTGGATGTCCACTGGGCAACCTAATCCCGGATTTTAATGATGCCGTCTATCAAGGAAAGTGGGAAAAAGCTGCAAAGATTTTACACGCTACAAACAATTTTCCAGAATTTACAGGAAGGCTATGTCCCGCCCCTTGCGAAGAAGCGTGCGTATTGGGAATCAATGAAGACCCCGTTTCTATAGAGAACATTGAGAAAAACATCGTAGAGACAGCCTTTAAAAATGGATGGGTCATTCCGGAACCACCTCTAAATCGAACAGAAAAGACCGTTGCCGTAATTGGGTCTGGACCTGCTGGATTGGCCGCCGCCCAACAATTGAACCGTGCCGGACATACCGTAACCGTTTTTGAGCGTGATGAGAAAATTGGTGGATTATTGCGATATGGCATTCCTGATTTTAAAATGGAAAAACACGTCATTGACAGACGTCTGGAGGTTATGGAGAAGGAAGGCGTTCAATTTAAAACTGGTGCGCATGTTGGAGTGGATGATACTGCC
>JAUICT010000515.1 GCA_030429325.1 Bacteroidia bacterium | reverse complement strand
GGTGCAGTTATTAAGAATTTTATCTTCCCCATAACCAATGGAATATAGAATAGTAGCTTGTGGCACACCTTGTTGGATTAAATATTTTTTAATGGCATCTGATCGGGCCTGGGTCAATCTAAAGTTGGTGGAACTGCCTCCCCTACTGTCAGTATACGTTTCTATACGCAATTGCGCGGAGGGAAAATTCTTTGCAAAAGCCACCACCTTGTCCAACTCCGTTTCTATTTCGGCAGTTAACTTTACATCGTTTTTATCAAAGAAAAACTTCTTGAGCTTTACTACTTTCTGCCCTTCCTTTTCTTCCACTAAATCATCATACAAAGCAATTCCGATATCGTATGTAGTATTTTCAAGTTTTTGCAATTCCTCTTCAGTAAATTGTTTTGAAAACACGGAATACCGCTCTTTGGTCGATTCCAACACCACTTCCTCCTTCCAAGGGATTTCCAATCTATAGTTACCTTCTTCGTCCGAATAGGTTTCCGCCAATAGTTCGCCATTGGCATCCTTAAGCCTAATCACGGCTTTGCCCACAGTACCGGAGCCAGCAACAGACTTCACAACTTTTCCTTTAAAGGTCAAGGTCTTTAAGCCCGGTTTTTCATCTACTTTAAATCCATATAGATCATCCTTGCCTTTTCCTCCAGGTCTATTGGAGGCAAAATATCCCAACAGTCCCTCACCTTCATTTCGCATGATCAGTCCAAAATCGTCATCGGGCGAATTAATACCTTTGCCTAAATTAATGGGAATCCCAAATCCATCACCTTCCATATTGGATTTGTAAATATCCATCCCACCAAGACCATAAAACACATCAGAAGCAAAGTAAAAACTGTTCTCAAATACAAAAGGCGCTATTTCGTTGCCAGGGGAATTTACCCTTGGCCCCAAATTTATGGGTGCTGACATGATCTGCCCGTTGTTGGTGTAAACAAAGTACAGGTCTGTACCACCATACCCTCCGTCAAAATTGGCCGAGAAATACAGCTTACCACTTTTACCATCATAAAAAGGATAGTAAAATGATGTACTCAGGTCCTTGAGTAGCAATTGAAACGAACCTCCTATTGCTTGCTTACCAATGGCCAGGGCATTTTTCCCATTGGCATCAAAGGCCAAGTTGCCATTTTCGGTATTGGACAGGACATACAGAATGCTGTTCAACTCTTCCGAATAAAAGGGTGTTGCTTTGTGATAATCCGAATCGGTCACCTCCCTAAAAGGTTGTACACTGGAAATCTGACCGTCTGCACCCAATTGGGATTGGTATATGTTGAAATATCCTTCATTACCCGGTGCATAAGTGTTTCTTTTGGTCTGCACGCGTCCGCTCGAGAACAAAAGTTGGTTTTTGTAGAAAGCTGGAGCAAAATCTGTTTGTGGACTGTTTCCCATCAAATTGAAAATCTGATAGTCCATCCCGGGTTCGGCAGCATCGTTTTGCAATAATTGTACATTGAATTCCATGTTTTCCAACAGTTCTTTTTGAAAACGGGACGACATGGTGGTCATAAAAGCGGTTCTTCGTTCCTTATTGGCCGTTTTGGAAAGACTCTGCAACATTTTGTTCAAATGATGCCCACCCATTAATGTATCCTTTTTGAAAAGTTCCAGATAAGCCTCGGATGCCTTTTCAAATTTATTGGTCTGAAAATAGGAGTCGGCCAGGTTCAAAAACTGTTGCTCGGTTAACGTCCCTGAAGCCATTTCGGCTTCATAGGCATAGATGGCCTTTTGATATTCATACTGAAAAAAGAGGTCGTCCCCTTTGGATTTTTTCTTTCCTTGGGCATAGCAGAAAACCATACCCAGAAAGGAAACCAACAGTACGGGAATTATTTTTTTTGCTACATCCATATTAGAAAAATCTTGGGGAATCTATCTGCTTGCCCTTATTCTTTGTGTTCTTTCCTTTGTTCTTGTTTTTTGAACCACCAGACCCAAAACCGCCCCTTCCAATATAAAACTTGAGGATGGCCTCGTGTGATCCTCCACTATATTCCCCAAGACCATTGGTATTGTAATCATAGGAGTAGCCAATAAACATGGCATTGGATATCTGAAATCCGGCCAACCCGCTCACCGCATTGTCAAACCGGTATGAAGCGCCAATGGTAAGGGCATCTATAAATTGAAAATTTGCCGAAAGGTTAACG
>JAUICT010000034.1 GCA_030429325.1 Bacteroidia bacterium | reverse complement strand
AGAACTGTTACCAACGCTTCGGTTAAGGCTGCATTGGAGAAGATTAAAGCAGAATAATGAAGAAAGAGTTTTACAGTAATGGTAAATTATTGCTTTCTGGCGAGTATGCTATTTTGGATGGGGCTTTAGGATTGGCCATTCCTACCAGCTATGGGCAATCACTCCATGTAACTCCCACCACCACTGGTTTTCTGGAATGGACCAGTTTTGAAGAGAACAAGAACATTTGGTTCTCCGCCAAATTGGACCTCACCAATTTGAGTATCGTTTCCACATCGGACCAAACGGTGGCCAAAACATTGAAGTCCTTACTATTGGAGGCCAACGAACAAAATCCCCTGCTATTGACAGATAGTAAGGGTTTTCAAATTGAGACACATCTTACCTTCCCAACATCTTGGGGATTGGGAACTTCCTCTACACTCATTAATAATTTGGCCCAATGGGCGCGTGTAGATGCCTATCAACTTTTATGGAACGCTTTTGGCGGAAGCGGGTACGATATTGCTTGTGCCCAACATGTTTCTCCAATTACCTACCAATTAAAAGATGGAAAACCGGAAATCAATAAGGTGTCGTTTGACCCTAAATTTAAAGACTCGCTTTATTTTGTGCACCTCAACCAAAAACAGAGCAGTAAAGAGGCCATTGCCAACTACAGAAAACAACAGTTTAACAAAGATGATTTATTGGGGCGCATATCCGATATTACAAACAGCATGGTATCGGAAAACATTTTGACGAAGTTTGAAAGCCTGATGGAAGAGCATGAGGCCATCTTATCCGAAATTCTTCAAATCCCAACGGTAAAATCACGCCTTTTTCCAGACTACCCCAACGCCATTAAAAGTTTGGGAGCTTGGGGTGGAGATTTTGTTTTGGCCGTGGGAAATGAAAATACTTTGGATTATTTTCGTGGCAAAGGATTCAAAACCATCATTCCATTTTCCGAAATGGCGTTGTGAGTTTTAGCTCCATTTTCAAAATATACCTTATCATGAACAAATTCTTTTCATACGTCATTTTCCTTTTTGTGCTTTTGGGCTGTACCTCAAAAAAAACACCTGTTAGGTATGAAAGCGACCAACTTGTGGTAGAGCAACTGTCTGAAAATACTTTTCAACACATTACCTATCTGAATACCCAAGATTATGGAAAAGTGGCTTGTAACGGTTTAATTGTTATTAACGAAGGGGAAGCAATCATTTTTGATACTCCTAACACTGATGCCGAATCTGAAGAATTGATTCGTTGGGTCGATGAAGAATTGGGATGTAAGGTGACGGGAATCGTAGCAACGCATTTTCATACCGATTGTTTGGGAGGGCTGCAGGCTTTTCACAAGCATAACATTTCTTCCTATGCGACCAAAAGAACCATAGAACTGGCCACTTCAAAGGGCCATCCCGTACCTCAAAACGGATTTGTCAATACCAAAGAGCTAAAACTCGGTAGTAAAAAAGTAATTCTAGATTATTTGGGAGAAGGCCACACCCAAGACAATAGCATCGGTTATTTTCCAAGTGAAAAAGTATTGTTTGGTGGATGTTTGGTAAAATCCCTAGGGGCCGGAAAAGGAAATCTGGAAGATGCCAATACGGAGGCATGGCCGCAAACCATCCAGAATTTAAAAGCCAAGTATCCCCAAGCAAACATAATAATTCCGGGTCATGGGAAACCAGGCAGTACCGACCTTCTTGATTTTACCATGGCGCTCTTTAGGGATTAAACCTTGGCACTACACTTTTATTTTCCAATTCCGATACCCTAATTATTTTGAATGGATTTGTTCTCCGTAATCCTTATTCTATTCCCAAATTGAATACAAAACTTCTTTCCAATCGCCACAATTCGTCAAGTACAATCAAGAATTCTTATCATAAACCACATCCTAAAAAGAATCCTACATAGCCCTATAGGCTTACAACACTCATTAACAGAAACATGGAAGAGCACAAAACATCCATTTCAACTTAAAATTAGAGGATTATCACACTATGAAATCCTACTTTGAGTAATAGTTCATACGATTTGTAGGCATTTACCTTATAAATATGTTTTTTAAACCTACCTATCTTTCTAGGTTAGCTCAATTGCCTAATCTATGAATCCAAATGTTGTATTCATCAATTTGCCGTGATTTGATTGCTACTTTTTTCCCATTTTGCACTTGAAGAATGTAGCTAGTTCAAGAAATCTTTCAAAAAAAGGAGATATTATGTCATTTTTTTGGAAGTACACTTTAATCTTTTTTATTGTTCTAGGTTTTCTTTTTACCCTCTTTTTAATGCTGAAAAAAGGGGTGGGTTTATTCAAAAATAAATTGCTCTTTCTCTTTTTGTTTCTCTTCACCTACAATGCAACGCTAATCTTGGTCAGCATAATTCAAGTAGGGAATAAATCACAAAGTATAATTGTATATGCTCTTTCCGTTACTTTATTGCTCTACGGTTTCCTTATCTATTTCTGTATAAAGCACCCTGATAAATTTTATGAGCAAAAGTCTTCGGTTCTAGCATTAGATCAAAAAAACATTAAATACGAAAAAACAGGGCTTTCCGAAACCTTCTCGCATGAATTAAAGGATAAACTGGAGAGCTTGATGCATGAGCAAAAGCTTTATTTGAACCACGAACTTAGACTTGATGATATTGCTGAACTACTTAATATTTCTAGACATCATGCCTCTCAGGTGATCAACGAAAACTTTAATATGAATTTTTATGATTACATAAACTCGTATAGAATTGAAGAAGCTAAAACCAAACTCTGTTCTGGTTTTAAAAAATCTCCTGATTCAATTTCAGATATAGCATACCAATGCGGTTTTAACAATAGGGTTTCATTCTACAAAGCGTTCAAAAAGATTACTAGGATAACTCCAAAGGAATATATTAAAAAAGCGGCCTAGCACCATCTATTGTTGTAACTGTTAAAATAAGTAAATGTAAACCTAAGTCGGCAAATACGTAAAGGTTAATAAGCGCTTACATTCTCTGTCATCGCTTTCTTTTTTTTTGTCCTGCAGTCCACAAGGTGGGGTCCCAAATCTTACTTCTTTCCGAGTTATTTTGTTTTCATTGTTTTCGGAAGATTTTTTGAATTAGCTACAATACAAGATTTAACCCCTCCTTGCTTGGATGCACTAACTAACTATTAATTAAAAATTCTTTAATGAGAGCAAAAAAATGGATGATGCTAGTGCTTTTCATATGTACATGTACCATAGCACTTGCACAGGAAAAAACGGTGACCGGTACGGTCACCGACCAAAACGGATTGCCCCTTCCTGGCGTTAATATCGTTGTTTCCGGGACCAGCAATGGTACCCAAACCGATTTTGATGGGAATTATTCAATCAATGCCAGCCAAGGTCAAACTTTATTGTTTACCTATTTAGGACAGCAAGACGTGCGCATGGCCGTCGGGGCCCGTAATGTCATCAACGTACAGATGCAGGAAGATGCCCAAGCCTTGGAGGAAGTGGTTGTGGTTGGTGCTTTTGGGATGAAAAAGCAGGCACGCTCCTTGGGATCTGCAGCAACCAAAGTGACCGCGGAGCAACTTACAGAAGTTTCTACGCTTAACCCCTTGGAAACTCTTTCGGGGGCTATACCAGGTGTTGACATTTCTGCCCCTGCGCAACCTGGTGCATCAACAAAGGTTATTTCCCGTGGATTTGGATCCATTACTGGTAGTAACACACCACTATATATTATTAATGGATCACCTGTTTTAGACCGTTCCAATGGTTCCATTGGCACATCAAGTTCATTTGATGTTGGATCAGGTGTTGTGGATTTGGATCCCAATAATATTGAAAGTATAAATTTCTTAAAAGGTGCCGCCGCAACTGCACTATATGGTTCCCGGGCTGCAAATGGCGCTATCATTATTACCACCAAAACAGGAAAAGGAAAAATCAAGGTCGATTTTACTTCTTCCATAGATTATAACGAGGTAGGGAAACTGGTAGACAAGCAACAAAAATTTGGGACAGGATGGGCTGGACAGTCATATTCCAATGTTTCTGGGGAAGGGCCATTGGCTGCAAGTAACGAGAATGGTTCTTGGGGGGCTCCCTTTGATGGAGAAGTCAGGGCTTGGAGCCGTATCGTAGACAATACTCAACTAATAAAACCCTACGTACCCTTGGAAAACAATGTTCGGGAATTCTTTGATATAGGTCAAACCTATACCAACTCTTTGACCATTAGTGGTAGCAATGAAAATGCAAATGCTGCCCTCACATATTCCAGAGTAGATTCTGATGGGGTGTTTCCTACTGATTCGGATTCTTTTGTCAAGGACAACTTTGGTCTTAATGCAGGTATCTCTTCCGGACGTCTTGCTGTTAAGGCAAGTGCCAACTACGCTTTTAAAGACCAGTGGGCCATACCCTCCGGTCAAGGGGACGATGCTTCTTTTGGAAAGTCATTGATTCAAGAAATACTACAAATGCCCAATGATATCAGCATCGTGGACATGGAAGACCAATCCAACATTTTTAACACCCCTAGTTATTTCTATACCCCATATGCCGCAAACCCTTATGTTACCTTGGAAAGCAACAAGGTGCACTCGCTTAAAAACCGCTTCTTTGGCAACATCAATCTTAATTATGCCATAACGGATAATCTAAATGTCATTTGGCAAATTGGTGGAGATGTGGACAATGAATATATCAAACGGACCGGAGCCATTATTGAATATATAGAAGGCTCTCCACAAGATTTGGCTGGCGCAAACGGCGTTGTTGGAGCAGTTGGTGAGTATAAATATACCAACACCGAATTGGATACCTACTTGAACCTAAACTACAACAAGGATTTTACAGATGACCTTAATCTAAATGTTCTTGGCGGTTTCAATTACAACCAAAGAGCTGGTAATTCATTATCCGTTGTTGTGACCGATTTAGACCTGCCTAATTTTTACGAACTAAGTAACTCTGCCTCTACACCATCCCTTGGCCAAAGTGATTATCTTAGAAGGGTGTTGGGTATCTATGCTAGTGCAGAATTAGGGTATATGAACCGTTTTTTCTTGACCCTTACCACAAGAAATGATTTCTCCTCTACCCTTCCTATTGAAAACAATTCGTACTTCTATCCTTCAGCCTCTTTGGCTGCTGTGGTTGTTGATCAAAGCTCAACATTTGTGAAATTAAGAGGTGCATATGCACGTATTGGTAACGACACCGGTCTTTACCAAGTATATTCCACAGCAGGCCAAGCAGCAAATGCAGGATATTTTGGTTCCATTCAGTACCCTTTTGCAGGTCTGAACAGTTATGAGGTTTTTGGACGAATTGAAAATCAAAACCTAAAACCAGAAATTACTGATGAGATTGAGCTTGGTTTGGAAACCCAATTCTTTAACAACCGACTGGGTCTTGATGTTGCTGTATATAACCGGGACACCAAAGACTTGATTGTGGATTTAAATGTTCCACGCTCTACAGGATATTCCCAAATTACAGGCAACTTTGTTGATTTGCGCAACCGGGGTATAGAACTGGCCTTTACAGCGAAACCTATCCAGACGAAAGATTTTACTTGGGACTTGACCTATACCTTTTCTAAAAACGAAAGTGAAGTAACCAACGTAGTGGGTGATGAAGATAGCGAGGAGGGTTCAAAAATTTCTATCTACTCGGCATACAACATTAATTTTTATGCTGAGAAAGGAAAACCCTTGGGTGTATTTTATGGCCCTAAACCCGACACCACCGATGATGGACAAATCATTGCCGACCCAAATACAGGATATTATACCTATAGTGGTGAAGAGCAGTATTTGGGAAGTTCCCAACGTGACTTCGTTATGGGGCTACAAAATGCTTTTGAATTCAAAGGATTTCGCCTTTCCTCTAATTGGGATTGGAAAAAAGGAGGCAAAATGTACTCTTACACCAAAAGGCTCAGCTATTTTGTTGGCAATGCCCAGGAAACCACCTATAATGATAGAAAACCCTTTATTATACCCAATTCCGTAGTACCTGTATTGGACGATGAAGGGAATGTAACTGGTTATGAAGAGAATAGCACCTATGTAGACTATGAAAATGTAACGGCCTTTTATAGTGCAAGCCAAAATCAAGCCATTGAAGGAGAACATATTATTGATAAATCCTTTATACGGTTACGTTCTGTGGCACTTACATACAGCTTTCCTCAAAAGTTTATACAATCTGTGGGGCTTTCTGGTATGTCACTCTCATTCTATGGCAAGAACCTCTTTTTATGGACGCCAAGTGAAAATACCTACGTGGACCCTGAAACTACTTCTTATGGCAGGGGCATACGTAGTGAATTTGGTGAATTTGCCACTAACCCAGCACAGCGCTCCTACGGAGCTAGCGTAAAATTCTCATTTTAAAAATAAAACAATGAAAAAGACATTTATTCTATACTGCCTATATATCATTGCCGGAACCGGTCTGGTTTCTTGTGATCATGATTTGGACATCAATACGGACCCAGATCTCCTGACACCTGAACAAATCCCAATGTCGGCAGAACTACCAGCGGCACAAACAGGAATAGCCGCAGCGGCAGGAACCTATTTTGCCATACCCGGTGGATTCTGGAGTCAGTTTTGGACCCAAAGCGCCGTGGCCAACCAGTACCGAACTATAGACAGCTATGCCATACCCAACTCCCATGCATTTATCAATGACGGTTGGTCACAGTTATATGATGCCCTGACCGATATCCGGAATATTAAGGTCAATGCTGAAGCTGAAGGAAATTGGAATTACTATTTGATTGCCTCAACCCTTGAAGCTTATGCATTTCAAATTTTGGTGGATTTCTATGGCTCGGTTCCTTATACAGAGTCCAACAATACCGCTATACTGACCCCAACTTTTGAAAGTGCAGAAACCGTTTATAATTTGATGGTTTCGGATCTTCAAGAGGCACTGTCCAAAAACTTGTCAGAATCACCTTTGGATAATGTTCCAGGTGAAACAGATTTGTTGTTTGCCGGCGATATGGACAAATGGACGCAGTTTGCCAATACTTTATTACTCCGATTGTATTTAAGACAGTCCAATGCAAGGCCAGCTGTTGCCTCGGCAGGGATAATCTCCCTTATAAACTCTGGGGCCAGTTTCTTGGATGAATCGGCAGCCATAACCCAATTTGTGGATGAAGCCAGCCGAAGTAATCCTCTGTACGAAAACGAGAAGAGACAACTCAATGTAGGCACCAATCTTAGGGCAAGTCATACTATGGGAACTTTTTTGGACACCAACTCCGATCCCAGACTTGCCGAATTCTATGACGGTACTACTTTTCAGTTGCAAGGCGACTTTAATGATGGTTCAGGTGATGCCTCAGTCGTAGTACTGCATGCAACAGACCCTTTTTATTTCATATCTGCCGCGGAAAGTAAGTTTCTTCAGGCCGAGGCCCGTGTCCGCTACATGAACGGCAACGGAGCACAAGCACTGTATGAAGATGGCGTCATAGCTGCTTTTGCCCAGTTTGGATTGGATGGCACTCCATTTGTCAATGCTACATATGCCTATCCCAATGGGACCAGTGAAGAAAACATACAGGCCATTATTACCCAAAAATGGGTATCCTTCTTTCCTGGAAATGGCTATGAAAGTTTTATTGAACAGAATCGAACAGGTTATCCGGCCATTAGCAGTGTAGGGGGTGATGATCCCGCCTATGTTCCCGGAGAACTTACCTACGCCGTAGAAGCCAACACCAATGGATTATTCCCGAGAAGGTTCCTATTTCCTTTGGATGAAGCCCAGCGAAATCCCAATACCCCGTCACAAATTGCCTTGACGGAGAAAGTTTGGTATGCTAACTAAAAATAAAATCCGATGAAAAATACACTCATACTATTTTCAATATTGGCAGGAATTATAACCTCCTGCACCAAAGATGAAACCGCAGATGTTTCAAGACTTACCAGTTTTCCTATAATCACACTTAACGGAAATGCCGAAATCTTGGCCCCTTTTGGGTCAGAATATGTAGATCCGGGAGCTTCTGCCCTTGCGGGTGATGTATCCGTAACCACCACGACCAGCTTTGGAAGTGGCACCTACCAAGGTGCGGCCGGGGTGGATACCTCGGTACCGGACAACTATATGGTCACTTACTCCGCAGAGAACAGCGATGGCTTTGATGGCACCGCCATTCGAAACGTTTGGGTGGCCAATACAGGAGATTTGGTCAACAGCATAGAGGGGCTTTATTTGGCAGATGTACAAAGAGCACCTGATTTTATCCCATCAGCCCAGTATAGTGGGCTTAAGTATGTACTTATCTGGAAAACCGGGGACAACACTTATGAGATTTCCCACGCCGTCGGAGGCTATTACGACTTTGGTCGCGCATATGGATCAGGTTACGCTGCAAGAGGCGCCGAAATTACTGCCAATGACATCCCTTCCAATGACTTTAGCATAACACAAGCGGCTTTCCCCATTTGGGGCAATGTGGTTGACATTACCGAGTTTACCGTTAACCCTATAGGAAGGACCATCACCTTTACCGGAACAGGAAACTTTGGCAATGGAGCCTTCAAAGTACAATTAAAACAAGTTCAATTTTGATATCACATCCCATGAAAATCATTTTAAAAAATACAATTCTAAAAGCGGTGCTGTTCACTACAATAATGGTGGCGGCCTTGTCCTGTGACAAACATGAAGATTTGGAAGTAGGGAAGACGGCCCTCTCCGAAGCCAGCAGTGATTGGTATGTTCAATTTTTAGTGGATGGCGAGGATATTTATGGTCTTGGTTATACTTTAATCACCACGGCCAATAGTGCCGATGAGACTTCCTTGTGGATTGATGATCATCAACACACATGGTGGTTCAAGGTAAAATGTCCTATTGATATAGAGAATTTAAAATTTTCTGCAGCCGATTTAAATAGTAAAGTAGGCGATTACGAGGTGGATGTTACCATCACCAATGGAACCATAATTAAAGAAGGAACCACTTCCCCGGGAGGAAGCAAGGTGGACAGTATCTATTTTGAGGCAGAGTTCTCCGATGACCCAGGCACCATTTACCAATTGACAGGACATAAACGAACTGGTTTGGCTGAAGATGAGCATTGATATTGTTCTTCATATTTGAATAGTGATGAAGCTGCTCCATGGGGCAGCTTCATTTTTATATCCCAAACCCCCATCCGTAAACCCAAATAAGGCATCCATCAATTGGAATGCCCATACCATGGAAGTATCCATTAGGTTTAAGCTATAAACCAAAAGTTGACTATTATGCCATGGTTCTGTAAAACTCTCATTACTTATCTCTCAGTTGGGTTCATATCCGTAATGAATGTATACACCCAAACCCCTGAAACCACACAAAGACTTGACCAATTTGTTAAGGAAAATTCTAAAGTCACCTACACTGAGGTTACTTCTGAAGCTACGGAGCATATCCTTAAACACAAAGTATACTGCATCGCCCTGGAGACTTCCAACATTTATGATGACCCTGGTAGGGATTTGGATGAATTCATTGTGATTGATGACGGCACAGATATTCAAAGCTGTCAGAAGCTCAAAAAAAATACTTCTATGGCGTATTTCTTGGGTCACCTCCATGAAGATTTTACCTTGACCCCAGCGACCGCTCCCCTATTTCAAGATCTTCTGGATATTCTATACCCAGTGGAGGATTGGAAATTGGATAAACGGGAATTCTTTTTTAAGAACGGCAAATGGTATTTTCTGCGTGATGCTTATATGAGGTCCATGCAAGGCTTTGAAATAACCGTAGATCCTGAAGGAAAAATTACTGACATGCGATACAAAATGAAATGGGACGTTCCGGACAGGTCATAAAAAAAGCGCCCAGTACACTACTGGGCGCTTTTTTATGTTTCCAATAACTACATTTTAGTAGAATGTAGCTCTGTTGTCCTCTATTTCGGCATTTTCCTTAAGTGCATTGTATACCGCTCCGTTTACTCTACTTGCCGCACTTGCACGCAAGTTACCTGCATACGTACTAAAGTTCTCCATAGCCGGAGCATCTTCCTTCTTTGTCACTTTTAGCATATAAACACCTGTTTCGCCCTGAATCAATCCTGATGTTTGATCTTGGCCAAGGGCAAAGGCCGTGCCCACTACCAACGGCTCTCTTCCTGCTCCTGGTATGGTTGGTGACTTTAAGGTTACTGCCGTGGCATTGCTTAAACTCACATTGTTGTCAGAAGCTATGGCTTCCATTGTTTTTCCTTGATTGGCAGCTATAATCTGTTCTGCTTTACGCTCTTTTCTGATTTGTGGCAAAGCCATTGTAGAAGCATCTTCAGGGGTCATTAACCCTTTTTTGTACTTCTTGGTCAACTGTACAACAGCATAGCCGTTGTTCACATTAAATCGTCTAATATCGCCAACACTGGTGTCGTCATTAAACGCCCACTGAACAATACTACGCTGTGAACCCAAACCGGGAAGGCTTTCATCCATTTCCTTGATCTTGTTCACAGGACGTACGGTATAGTTGCTCTCTCTGGCAATATCGCCAAAGTCCTCTGCTTTGGCATCCATGGACGCCATTTCGAACTTGGTAGCATCGGTGAACAAGGTATTGATGGTCTCTTCGGAAGGTTCAATTTCCCTTGAAAGCGTAGCAACTTGTACTACATCTTGTTTATCATCAACCTTAATGACATGGAAACCAAATTGAGTTTCTACCAGACCAATTGTTCCAACTGGGTTACCAAAACAAAAGTCATTGAACCCATCAGCCATAACTCCTTCTTGGAAATATCCCAAGTCTCCGCCTCGTGGTGCGGATGGGCCATCTGAGTTCTCTCTTGCCAATGTTGTGAAAACAGCTCCTTCTTTTCTTGCTTCAGCCAAAATTTCTTTTGCTTTGGCCTCTGCTTCTTCCTTGGTTCTTGTTATGCTTGGATTGGCTCTTTCAGCAC
>JAUICT010000514.1 GCA_030429325.1 Bacteroidia bacterium | reverse complement strand
ATACCAATCCGTGAAGGAACGCTGCTTCTATGTGGATTTTGGGCAAAAAATGGTGCGAATGTCTCTTTGCCAGTTGCTTTCCCTCCGATACAAGGTATTGTCCATCTCCATTGAAGATCATTTTGATGGGGATTTGAACAGACACGGCTTTGAGGTACTTATGCTTTGCAACAAAGAGCATTTATTTGTGCTTAACACCTTTGAGGTCCTGGATTTAAAACAATTGGTCAATCATAGCTTTGTTGCCCTGGGCCTTTCTGAAGAACGTGAGACTGTCACCGTTTAGATTTGTTTTCTTCCTCCTATTTTTATTCAATCTAAAACTGCCTTAAAACAAGGGAGTTACTTCCAAAACGGAATCAAATTCCGTATTTTTGTTAGTATAAATCGATAAACCCAAAATAAATGAAAGATATAGCAAGACAAAGTATGGGCATTAAAGTGGAATCCATGGATTTGCTCAACGGACAGATAAAAATGGAAGCCCATGCTTCTGCCACCTATTTGGCCATGGCGTCTTGGTGCGAGCAGAATGGGTTTTTTACCAGTGCCAAATTCTTTTACAAGCAAGCTGAGGAAGAGCGTGGCCATATGATGAAGATTTTCGAATTTTTGATTGATACGGGAGGAAATCCCCTATCCCCAGAAGTTACGGGAATCAACCATGACTATTCTTCCATTGTTGATGTATTTGAAAGTACCTTGGAGCATGAAGTGGCCGTTACCAAGTCCATTCACAACATTGTAAAAAAAGCCCGTGAACTGGGAGATATAGCTACTGAGCGCTTCTTGGACTGGTTTGTTCTGGAGCAAGTTGAAGAGGAGAACACTATACGAGACATCTTGGACATGATCGCGGTGACCGGCACGGAAGGTGTGGGACTTCAGATGATCGACAATCAAGTGGCCAATTGGATGGAATAGGAATAGGTTCAAAAAAATTAAATATGAATGAAACGGGGCCTTTGGCCCCGTTTTTAGTTTAGGTATCGTTCTTTAATGATGTTAAAATGCCGTAGTTCATGCCCTGCAATATGATAAGCCAACCCCCGAACCGTTCTTTTGTTGATAATGCTTCCATCATGATCAATACCTTCTCCCCCTCGGGTAAAACTTTCTTCTGGCAAATATTTAAATAGGGCAATGGTAGATTTTCTTACCCATTCATACTCTTCAAATATACTTTCCAAGCTTCTGCTATTGGCGTCGGAAAACTTGGCATATTCATCTTGATCAAACCCATGAAGCGGTGTACTATCGTTTCGGGCATAACGTAACGCCCGATAAGCAAAAATCCGTTCATCGTCAATAAGGTGTACCAAAATCTCTTTAATGGTCCATTTACCCTCAGCATAACGATACGTTAATTTCTCCTTTGGAAGGGATTGGATACAATCCTTAATCTCAAGAAAATTTTGCCAGAGATGCTCCAAAACCTTACCGTCATCTTCTAGCAAATCCATATAAATATGTGAATATGATGGGTATTCTCCCTGAAGCGGTTTCTTAATGTTTCTCATAACTATGTTTGATTGTCATTCTCAAAACTTTTGGCCCAGCTATGTCGAGCCCATGAACCCATTGGCCTTAAAAGTTCAAACAATTCCACCCCATACTCGGTGAGACTATAACCATCCATTGTTCTGGTAATTAAATGGCATTCCCGAAGTTCTTTGAGCCTAGTGTTAAGTGTATTTGGTGAAATGGACTCACAATACTCTTGTAAATCCCGAAAAGTACTGGGTCCAGAATACAAGTGCCATATAATCCCCATGGCCCAACTTCTGCCCAACAAATCGAGCAAAGCCATAATAGGCTGACCCGTTTTGGAGCCACGAACTGGTTGACCGGGAACAGGTATTTTCATGATGCTATAATTTTAATAGCAAAGCTACAAAAAATATAGCAAAAGGTTTTTACAAGAAAAAACCTGCCCGGATTGACTCCGGGCAGGCTTGTAATTTATTCTTAAAAACATTGTTAATCCCTACTTCCAAACACTTGTAACGCCCAATAAAGTAGCGAGGCCAATGCGCCCAACGCAGCTACCAAATAGGTTCGTGCCGCCCATTTTAGGGCATCCTCGGCTCCTGCATATTCTTGCTGGCTCACCATGTTTTTTTGCTTCAACCATACCAAGGCCCGCTTACTGGCGTCGTACTCAACAGGC
>JAUICT010000513.1 GCA_030429325.1 Bacteroidia bacterium | reverse complement strand
GAATAAATCCAAAAACATGGAACCCAAAGAATACCAAAAAGGCAGAGGAGCCCAGAAAAATACACCCAATCAGTTTTTACAGCACGTGTACGAAATGCGTGAGGATTTTCTGGAGTTCTGCCATTTGGAGGGAGAGGAGGCCGAGAGCAGCAAGACCCAATATATACCCATCTTTCCCAAGACCATTGTAAACAAGGTAGATAGCCCAGATGTGGGCATGATGTACTCCATGAACCCTTACCAAGGCTGCGAACATGGTTGTATTTATTGCTATGCACGCAATGCCCATGAGTATTGGGGGTATAGCGCAGGTTTGGATTTTGAACGCAAGATTTTGGTCAAAAAGGCGGCCCCGGAACTGTTGGAGGCCAAGATCAAACACAAAAACTGGAAAGCGTGCACCATTGTGCTTTCGGGCAATACAGATTGCTATCAACCAGCTGAGCATAAATTTGAAATTACGCGCAAATGCTTGGAAGTCTTCCTAAAATACCGTCATCCAGTGGGAATAATCACTAAAAACGCATTGGTCCTTCGAGATTTGGATATTTTAAAGGAGCTCAATGCCCATCAATTGGTGGGGGTCAATGTTTCGGTGACCTCCCTTTCGGAAAAAACCCGAAGAAAACTGGAACCAAGGACGGCTTCCATCCAAAAAAGGTTGAAGACCATTAAGGTCCTATCCGAGAACAACATTCCCGTCAACGCCATGTTGGCGCCCATGATACCGGGCATCAACAGTCATGAACTCTTGCCCTTGGCCAAGGCCGTGGCCGATCACGGAGCCCGTTCGTTTGCCATTACAGTAGTACGGTTGAATGGGGCCATTGGACAGATTTTTACCGATTGGATCAAAAAGGCCATGCCGGACCGTGCCGAAAAAGTCTTACACCTGATTCAAGACTGTCACGGAGGATCTATAAACGATAGCAGGTTTGGGATTCGAAGCAGGGGAGAGGGAAAAATTGCCCAACAGATTCACGATATGGCCCACTTGGCCCGTCAGAAATATTTTAAGGACAGGCAGTTTCCTAGATTGCGGACGGATTTACACGAACCCTACAAGAACGGTCAGATGAAATTATTTTGATACGGTCTTTTCGAAGTCGTATGCGACGGGGAAATCTATTTTTCAACTATTTTTAAAGAACTGTCCAAATAGGGGTTGCGTTTTCGTCCTTAGGATGAAGACAATGTATAACCAGTCCCGAAAAAGGACACAAAACGAAATGTTATGAGTAATTTTTTGTATCTATTCAGAGGTGGGGATGAAGCCTTTGACAAATTGTCCCAAGAAGAAAAACAGGCCCATATGGAAGTTTGGGGTGCATGGATGGGAGGCTTAAAGGAAAAGGGAAAGCTGTTGGACGGACTCCCTTTGGGAAAGGATGGAAAAGTAGTCCACAACAGAGGTGAAGTGGTCACTAATGGTCCCTTTGCGGAAGGAGCAGAAATGGTGGGGGGATATTTGATCGTATCTGCCAAGGACTATGACGAGGCGGTGGAAATTTCCAAAGGCTGTCCCATTTTTGATTATGAGGGAAGCTTTGTGGAGGTCCGCGAGATTCTTTCCATGGAGCACTGATTTTAAAAAATTAAAATAACAGGTCATTTCGAGTGAAATCTCTTATGGCAATTTTATCATTTAGATTTCCCACATTCTTTCGAAATGACTTATTGAAGAATGTAGCCTCAATTGAACAGTAATGCCACAGGACCACCACGCAACCATAGAACACCTTTTTAGACAGGAATATGGGAAAGTGGTGGCCCTATTGACCCATAAGTTTGGTACTTCCCATTTGGAACAGATCGAGGATGCCACCCAAGATACTTTTATCAAAGCCATGCAAGTGTGGGCCTACAAATCCGTTCCAGATAACCCCACCGCATGGTTGTACCGGGTGGCGAGCAATCGGCTGATTGATGTATTGCGGCGGGACAAAAAAATGGACCTTCAAGATACGGAACGATTGCCCCAACTGAGCGGTACGGAGCAAAATGGCGACCCCACTTTGGATGCTACCCTTTCGGACAGTCAATTGAAAATGATATTCGCCTGTTGCCACCCCACGCTTTCGCAAGAACATCAAATAGTGTTGAGTTTAAAACTCATTGGCGGTTTCAGCAATAAGGAATTGGCAGAAGCCTTATTGAAAAAGGAGGAAGCGGT
>JAUICT010000512.1 GCA_030429325.1 Bacteroidia bacterium | reverse complement strand
CCTAAAAGTAAGATTTTGGTTCTGGAAAGAGGTAGTCTCCCCCAAGGAGCCAGCACCAAGAATGCCGGCTTTGCCTGTTTTGGGAGTATTTCAGAAGTGCTATCGGATGTAAAGACGCATACTGAGGAAGAAGTGGTACAACTGGTGCAAAAGCGATATAACGGCATCCAGGTACTGCGAAAGCTTTTGGGAGATAAAGCCATCGGGTTTGAACAGCATGGTGGCCATGAGCTTTTTTTAGAGAATGATTCGGAACTGTTTGCGTCCTGTTCGGATAGCATGGAACATCTGAACAAACTACTTCTCCCTGTTTTTGGAACCCAACCTTTTGTGAAAACCAAGAATAAATTTGGGTTTAAGGGCATCCATGACACCTACATTACCCATCAATTTGAAGGTCAGTTGGACACCGGAAAAATGATGCAGTCCCTGCTTCAAAAATGCCATGACAACCAAATTCCCATTTTAAATGGGATAGAGGTCACGGACATGGAAGATTCTGGCAGCAAAGTGACCATCCATGTAGAAGGTTTTGAATTTGATTCCAAAAATATATTGGTGGCGACCAACGGTTTTGCCTCAAAACTGCTACGATACGAAACTGTGAAGCCTGCTAGGGCACAGGTATTGATCACAAAGCCCATTAAAAATCTGAAGATAAAGGGAACGTTCCATTTGGATGAGGGCTACTACTACTTTAGGAATATAGACGACCGAATTCTGTTTGGCGGCGGCCGAAACCTTGATTTTCAAACCGAAGAGACCATGGAATTTGGAGAAACCCGGATCATTCAGGATGCATTGGAAAAATTTCTCAAGAACGTAATCCTTCCCAATCAAGACTTCGAAATTGACCAAAGATGGAGCGGGATTATGGGTGTGGGTACCCAAAAAACTCCCATCGTAAAGCAAATTTCCAATTCCGTTTACTGTGGTGTGCGACTTGGCGGAATGGGTGTTGCTTTGGGCAGTTTGGTGGGAACGGAGCTTGCGGATTTGATTTAGAAAGTTCAAGTACAAGCTCAAATACCAATGACCGCTATCATATTGATTTCTTGAATACTTTTTTGAACTTGAACTTGAACTTGATGCTTGAGTTTGATTAAATCATTCGCCCATCCAATAAATTGATGATTCTTGAACCGTATTCCGCATTCTTTTCGGAATGGGTCACCTGAATAATGGTTACCCCTTCATCGTTCAATTCTTTGAACAATTCCATAATTTCTTCCCCTTGCTTGGAATTTAAGTTTCCGGTAGGTTCATCCGCAAGAATGAGATCCGGACCATTGATCAGGGCACGGCAGATGGAAGCTCTCTGTTGCTCACCCACACTTAACCGCTGTGGTTTCGCCTCTGACCTGTCACCAATATTCAGTCGATTCAATATTTGCAAAATCTTCTCATCGTCCACTGGCAGATTGGCAAACTTTTGTGCCAGTTGCAGATTTTCCCGAATGGTCAGGGAAGTCACAAAGTGCGATTGTTGAAAGATTATCCCGATATGTCTTCCTCGAAATCGGTCCAGTGCCGCACCAGTCATTTTAGTGATATCCTGCTCCTGTACCATAACTGATCCGGCCGTTGGTTTCCGCAATCCACCCAGCACATGCAAGAGTGTAGTTTTCCCACTACCAGATTCACCCAGTAACAGGCATTGTTCTCCTGTCTTACATTCTATATCTGGAAAAGAGAAGGAGCGATGTTTATCGTACGAAAAAGTAAGGCCCCGAGATTGCAACATATTTTCAATAAGAATTTTCCGTAACCAATAATGCAGCGCCAAATACACCTGCACTGTCGCCTAATTTAGGCTTAAGGAACAGTGTATCCAAACAATCATTGAAGACAAATCGTTTAACCTGCTCTACACCTTTTGTGTATAAAAGCTCAATATTGCCCAATCCCCCACCAATGACCACGGCATCGGGGTCTATGAGATTGATTACATTGGCTATTCCACGGCCAAAAAAATAACACAGTCTTTCAACAGTCTCCACAGCAGCATGATCCCTGCCATCATGGAATAGGTCCACAATTTCTTCCAGTTGTAGTGATTTACCGGACTTCTCTCTATAAAAATTCTGCAAGGCTATTCCTGATATAATGGTTTCAACACAACCCGTTTTACCACAATAGCATGGACCACCTGATTCATCGAGAAACATATGCCCCCATTCT
>JAUICT010000511.1 GCA_030429325.1 Bacteroidia bacterium | reverse complement strand
GTTTCAACAAGGATGGTTGTGGCGTATAGACCAAACCACTGGTGAAACGGTCTTTATCCAGCCTCAGCCAAAGGCTGGAGATCCTTTTGAGCGATTCAATTGGGATTCCCCCATTTTGGTGAGTCCACACAAACCGGAACGTTTGTATTTTGCTTCGTACCGGGTTTGGAAATCGGAAAATAGGGGGGATGACTGGATTCCAATATCATCCGATCTTACCCGAAACGAAGAACGGTTGCCATTGCCCATCATGGGACGCCAACAAAGTTGGGACAATCCCTGGGATGTTGGGGCCATGTCCAACTACAATACCATCACCTCACTGGCAGAATCTCCACTACAGGAAGGTCTTATTTATGCCGGAACTGATGACGGCATACTACAAGTGACTGAAAATGGAGGGGATTCATGGAAAAAAATCATGTTGGGTAACATCAAAGGGGTTCCCAGCAGAGCCTTTGTTAACGATGTTCGTGCGGATTTGCACGATGCAAACACGGTTTATTTGGTACTCGATAATCACAAGGAAGGAGATTTTAAACCGTATTTACTAAAAAGTACGGACAAAGGAAACACTTGGAACTTCATCAATGGGAATTTACCCAATCGTTTGATTACTTGGAGAATTGTTCAAGATCATAAAAAGAAGGGAATGTTGTTTGCCGCCACAGAGTTTGGCATCTATTTTACCAATAATGGCGGTAGTAGTTGGACCAAGTTGGATGGAGGTGTCCCAACCATTTCTTTCAGGGATATCACCATTCAACGTAGGGAAGATGATCTTGTTGGTGGTTCATTCGGTCGCGGAATCTTTGTTTTGGATGATATTTCCCCTCTTCGGGATTTTGATCCATCTACCACAACCCCAACATTGTTTAAGGTAAAGCCTGCCTATTGGTACATTGAAAAAGACGAGGTGTACGGTCAAGGACATTCTGAATATGCAGCCAAAAATCCAGCTTTTGGTGCCACCTTCACCTACTATCTACCTGAAAAACTAAAATCCTTAAAAGAAATCAGAACGGAAAAAGAAAAGGATCTAAATAAGCAAAAAAGTAATGTTCCGTTCCCGGGATGGGATAAATTGGCTCAGGAAACCACCCAAGAAGACCCTGCATTGGTCCTTTTGGTAAAGGACAGTTCGGGCAAAGTGGTCAATACCGTGTCAGGCACCAACAAAAAAGGATTCAACCGTGTAGCATGGGATCTTTCCTATGCATCCCGAGGAGGAATTTCTTTAGACAGTCCTCAAGGTGGAGGGGATGAAGACTATTTTGCAGTACCTTACTTGGCTACGCCAGGAACCTATTCCGTGGAGCTTCATCAACGGATAGATGGAGAATTAAAATCATTATCCAATCCTCAAACATTTCAGGTAAAGGCATTGGGTACAGGTGCATTGCCATCCAAACCCATTGCTGAAATAGATGCCTTCAGGGCTAATTTCCAGCAGTTTCAACAAGACCTTACGGCTACCAACACCGTGTTGGGCAAAAGCATCAGCCTAGTTAATGCAATGAGACGTGCTTTAGATCAAGCTGAAAACCCCAATGCTGCGCTTTCATCAAAAATTTATGCGGCCAAAACACAGCTGTTGGATTTGAATCAACAAATGAACGGAAACCCCGCGAAGAATGAGATAGGAGAGAACAATGCACCAACACCGGGTGATGGCAATTTTGTGGGCATGGTGGCCCTTGGTAATACCTATGGTCCAACAGGAAACCACAAAGCTGCTTTAAAAAGAGCAGATGATCAGTTACAGGAAATCAAACAAGCACTATCCACTCTGGTTAAAAGTACATTACCTGCCCTTGAAGCCGATCTAAAAGCTGCTGGTGCTCCATGGATAGAAGGACAGGGACTTATTGAAAACTAGTCAAGTATGATAAAACAATCCACCCGTTCCCTCTATTTGTTGCTTTTGGTTTTTTTCCCTTTTATGGTATTGGGGCAATATACCGAAGCCGATTGGAAGGAACGGGACCAATGGATGAAGACTGAATTCTTGCTAGAAATGGCAGGGGTAGAGCAGGGGAACAGAGTGGCCGATATAGGCTGTCATGAAGGATATTTGAGCATTCATCTAGCCAGAAAAGTATCTGAAGGCGGAAGGGTATACGCGGTAGATGTTCGTTCAGACCGGTTGGAAAAACTACGGGAAAATGCCCATGAAAGAAGT
>JAUICT010000510.1 GCA_030429325.1 Bacteroidia bacterium | reverse complement strand
GATGTGGCCAGCCCCATTCTACGTGATGCCCATAATGAAGCCACAGGGGCATTCAACGGGGTTTCCATTGTAAAACTTATGGGGAGGGATAGTGGTTTTATTGCCGCTTCTGCCGCTTTGGCCATGCCTGTTGTAAACTTTGTACTGGTTCCTGAAATGGATTTTGACTTGGAAGGAGAAAAAGGATTCCTGAAAGCTTTGGAACAGCGTCTGAAACAGAAAAGACATGCCGTAATTGTTGTAGCGGAAGGAGCTGGGCAGCACTTGTTTCAGGATAAAAGTGGGATCAAGGACGCATCGGGCAATGTGAAGCATCAGGACATTGGAATATTTTTAAAGGAACGCATAGCTGAACATTTCAAGGACGCTTCGGTAACCATAAAATATATAGACCCCAGTTACATTATAAGAAGTGCTCCGGCAAATTCCAGCGATAGTGTTTATTGCAGTAGGTTGGCATATCATGCAGTCCACGGGGCCATGGCGGGGAAGACCAGATTTGTGAGTAGCAAGGTCAATAACAAGTTTGTCTATGTGCCTATAGCCGAGGTAACCAAAAAAAGGAAGAAAATAGACATGGAGGGAGAGTTTTGGTTCTCAGTACTTCAAAGTACCGGCCAACCCTTTTCATGGCGATGATTCGTCAAGCTGACATTTGTCATTTAATTTTCTAATCTCACTCCATAGCTTTGGAGAAAATCAAAACAAAAATCATGGAAGTACAAGTTCAATATTTAAAAATGAAGACCAGCGAATCGTTGAATCAAATTTTAATGAAAAAGTTGGATGGGTTGGAGCATAAGTACAATTGGTTGATCAAAGCCAATGTGCTCTTTAAAATGGAGAACGATAAAGCTGGAGAGGGAAAAATATGCGAAATAGAACTGAGTGCTCCCGGACCTAGACTTTTTGCCAAGTCCAAAACGGACGATTTTGAAAAATCCTTGGCAGAAACCATTGAGGAATTGCAGAGACAGCTGGAAAAAAGGCAGGGTAAGTTTGTATCGCATTAAATAGAATCAGATCTTTGTTGGGCATGGGCCTAAATCAACTCCAATGAAATTAAAACTGATAGTTCTTGGTATTTTAGTTTTGTCCAGTTGCTCCACGGCAAAGTTGGTGAGCACCTGGAAGAATCCGGACATTGTTCTTTTTGATGCGTACAAGGTATTGGTGGTGGGTATGGCCAAAGATGAAGCCGTACAAATGGATTTTGAGAGCAAACTGGTCAAGAAGCTAGAGGAAAAGGGAGTGGAAGCCATGCGCAGTATAGATCTTTTTGATGTGGATTTTACATCATCGCAAAAGTCGGAAGAAGAACTGTCTGAAGTTGAACAACAATTGTTGGATAAAGATTTTGATGCTATTTTGTTTACCAAGATTGTTGGGGCGGATAGCAAGCGAACCCTCAAGGAAAGAATAAACAACATTGATAGGATGTTCATGCGTTTCAACGCAGATTACTTGGAGCATCAGGATATTTATTATGACCCCGAATATTACGATTCATTCAATATTTACCATCTAGAAACCTCTCTGTACTGTATATGTGTTGGTAAAGAACGGGAGCTGATATGGAGAGGCAATATAGATATGACGGAGTCTCCTAACGTAGATAAGGCTGTAGACACCTACATTAAACTGATCACGGGTGAAATGGAAAAGCAGGATATCATTTTTTATTAATCCATGCCTAGGGCGTCCAATACGCCAAGAACATCCAATAGAATACAAACAGGGATCGCAATCAAAATAATTACCAAGACAAAGACCATGAATCGCAAGAAAGCGACCATGAGCTTGTTGCCAAAAGAGATTTCATCAGTCATAATAGTGTAATTTACTCCAATGTAAGGAATTATTCACGTATTTGCCACCCCCAATTGATCCATATTCGATTAACGGACAGGTTTTCCTCATGTGCCGTAACCTATCAATGTTCGTTACCCTTTTTTCTGCTGAGCAATTTGCCAAGTTCCTCCAAACTAACACCTTTGGTCTCGGGCATCATAAAAACGACCCAGAACAACTGCAGTAACATCATAAAAGCGAAGAAGATAAAAATGGGCCAAGGATTATCCTTGAAAATTCCAATTTCTGCATCCAGAAACGTTGGGGTCAACAGGGTAATGAGCGCGGCAAACACCCAATGTGTTCCAGTTCCCCAAGATTGACCGTAGGACCGT